>DATCYH010000558.1:0-2735 GCA_036570405.1 Nocardioides sp. | reverse complement strand
CTGCTCGAACGACGGCGCGGGCAGCAGCACGCTGACGCCGTGGGCTGCGCGGGCAAGTGCGTTCGTGGCGGAGTGGTGGAAGCCGACTCGGTCGGGATCGACCTGCCACAGCGGCAGCAAGGTCTCGTGCAGCCAGCACACCAACAGCTGGTCGGGGTCGTGCGGGCGGAGTGTGGTCCAGGACTGACCGTCGTGCAGGACGAGCGCCTGGCCGAGCTTGGCCAGTGCGGCATGGCTGCTCTCATATCGGCGCACCTCGGCACCGATCAGGCCGGCCGCGTCCTCGGCGAGCTCGAGGCTCAACCGGGGCAGGGTCCGGTGGATGGCACACAGCTGGAGCGGTGTGTCGTCCTGGTCGACGAGCATCACAAGCGTCTGCTCCCACCCCGTGCCCGGGTGGGTGGCGCGCAGCTGTTGGGCCGCGGCGTAGCGGTGGTGACCGTCGGCGATCACCACCCGGGTGTCCGCCAGGGAACTGGTGAGCAGGGTCAACGTGGAGGGGTCGGTGATCCGCCACACGCGTTGGAGCTGGTCGGCGCGATCGGTGTAGACGAGATTGGGCTCCTCCGCCGTGATCTGCGCGAGCACCTTGCGAACCACGGCCGGTCCCCGGTGCATCAACAGGATGGGGGCCGGGTTCAGCGACATCTCCGCCATCCGGCCTGCCAGCTGGTTGACCTGAACCCGATCCGTCCCTTCGTGGGGAAAGACGCTGGTGGCACTGGACGAGAGGTCCAGGTTGGCGACCAGCCCGCGGACGGTGACTCCGTGCGAGGTGTACTCATGGACGTAGAGAGCCGGATCCGGGTCGAGCTCGAGATGCCGCTTGCGGCGCCACTCCCGTAGCCGCCCGGGAACGGATCGATAGGGTCGGGCAAGGACCCGGTTGGCGACCGGGTCCCCGACATAGCTGTTCGCCAGACGCAGCGCGCGGAATGGTTCCAGTGCGAAGCGTGGTGCATCAGTCGCTGGCACCAAGGACACTGTCTCCATTCATTCGATCCTAGGTGCACCGGCAAACTGACCCTGCACGCAGCGGGGGACTGGAGGTAGGTCGTGTCCACGACATCCGCAACACGGCTGGTCGACGGGTATGACCTCGTCATGCTCGACCTCGACGGCGTGGTCTATGTGGGGCCCGACGCGGTTCCGGGTGCATCGGTGGCAATCCGCCGGCTCAAGAACTCCAGCACGAGGCTGGCCTTCGTCACCAACAACGCATCCCGGACACCCGACCGGGTGGCCGCCCACCTGACCGAGCTCGACATCCCTGCCGAAGCCAACGACGTGGTGACCTCGGGTCAGGCGGCCGCTGGACTGCTCACCACGCTCCTCGCCCCGGGGAGCCCGGTCTTCCTGCTCGGCAGTCCTGCTCTCGCCGAGGCACTCGAGGACGTCGGCCTGGTGCCCGTCCAGGATCGGGTCGCTCATCCGGTGGCTGTGGTGAGCGGCTACGCGCCGGACATCGCCTGGCGGCTGATCATGGAAGGCGCGGTCCTGGTCCGGGACGGATTGCCCTGGGTCGCCAGCAACACCGACCTGTCGGTGCCCACCGCCCACGGCGTGGCCCCGGGTCACGGCGTACTGGTGAAGATGATCAGCGAGTACGCCGACCGCGAGCCGCTCGTGGCGGGAAAGCCACGCCCGCCGCTCCTGCAGGAGACGGTGCGCAGGTTGGGCGGGAGCAAGCCGCTGATGGTCGGCGACCGCCTCGACACCGACATCGAGGGAGCCAGCGCGATCGGCGTCGACTCCCTGCTGGTGCTCACCGGCGTCACGGGGCTCGCCGAGCTCGCCGTCGCCCCGCCCAACCTGCGACCGACCTGGATCTCACGCGACCTGGGCGGCCTCTTCGGGACCCCGCAGAAACCCGCTGCCCTTCCCGGATCGGTAGATCACCGTCACCGCCTCGGGGAGTGGGAAGGATGGGTCACCGACGGCGCCCTCCGGGTCGAGGGTCTCGGTGAACGTGACGACGCCTGGTGGCAGGTGGCGGCCGCGGTCGCCTGGTCACACCTTGATGCCACAGGTGCCCGGGTGGACACCAGCCGACTGGAGGAAGCCGGGTCTGCTGGTCCGAGCGGGGCGCGCGATACGGTGGCGCCATGAACGAGGCCCCCACCCCGCTGGAGACGGAGCCGACCACAGAGTCGACCTCGGAGCCGGCCATGGTCCGCCCGGCGTCAGTGCCCGAGACCGGGAACACCGTGGTCGACGGTGTCCTTGCCCGCCTCGAGGACCTCGCCCAGATTTCGATCGATGAGCACGTCGCGGTCTTCGAGCACGCCCACGAGCAGCTGCGCGGGGCCCTCGACGGACCTCGCCTGCCCCGTCCCTGACCGAGATGCCTCCACGTCGTCTACGGCTGGACGCCGAGCTCGTCCGCCGAAACCTCGCCCGCTCACGAGAGCACGCCAGTGAACTGATCGCCGCTCGTCGGGTCAAGGTCAACGGCGCCCTTGCCGCGAAGCCTGCCACCGGTGTCACCACCGACGTTGCCATCGTCGTGATCGAGGACCCCGACCGCCCCGACTACGTCTCCCGCGGCGGTCACAAGCTGGCGGGTGCCCTGGCCGCGTTCATGCCGCTCGGCCTCACGGTCTCGGGCCGTCGGGTGCTCGACGCCGGCGCCTCGACCGGTGGCTTCACCGATGTCCTGCTCCGCAACGACGCCGCCCAGGTCGTCGCCGTCGACGTGGGCTACGGACAGCTCGCCTGGCGGCTGCGCCAGGACC
>DATCYH010000557.1:0-9593 GCA_036570405.1 Nocardioides sp. | reverse complement strand
TCGCGAAGTGCTCGGCACCGGCCTTGCTCGCGTTGTAGGCCGCAAGCCCGGGCGCGGCGGTGAACGCGGCCAACGACGACACGACCAGGAAGTAGCCACCGGAGTCGACGAGTGCGGGGATCGTGGCGCGCGCGGTGTGGAAGACGCCGAGGACGTTGATGTCCATCACCCGCTTGAACGTGGCCGGGTCCACGCCCATCACCGAGCCATAGCTGGCGATCCCGGCGTTGGCGACGACGGTGTCGATGCGGCCGAACCGCTCGACCACCTGGTCTGCGGCGGCCTGCATCGCGCTCAGGTCGCAGACGTCGGCGACGAGGGGGAGCACGGCGTCGGAGCCGATCACCGCGGCGGTCTCGTGCAGAGCCGTCTCGTCGAGGTCGGTGATGGCGACCTTGTGGCCACGCCCGACGAGTTCCTTGGCGAGCTCGGCCCCGATCCCGCGAGCACCGCCAGTGATGAGGACGACCTGCTCCGACGAGTGACCCATGTGAACTCCCAAGTTGTGACGGTCAGCTGTGACGACCTGTGCACTGACACGCTAGGGGATCTGGGTCGACGTCGGTCAAGGTCTCAGGCGCGCACCCGCAGGCTGCCGAGTCCCTCGATGGTGAGCTCGTACGTCGTGCCAGCGGCCATCGGCGTTGCGTCGGTGAGTGCACCGGCGAGCACGAGTGAGCCCGCAGGCAGCACCTCGCTCTGTGCGGCCACGTGTTCGGTGAGCAACGCGAGTGCCTGCAACGGCTGGCCGAGGACAGCGGCCCCGGTGGCCTCGTGGACCACCTCGCCGTCGACAGCTACGGTGCAACCGAGTGCGGCCAGGTCACCCACGTCGGCCAGCCGGTGACGCTCGGGAGCGAGCACCACACCGGCAGCGCTGGTGTTGTCGGCGAGCACGTCGGCCAGGCGGAACCGATAGCCGGTGAACCGGGAGTCGATGATCTCGGCGGCCAGCAGCACCGAGTCGACGTACTGGCCGATCTCGTCGATGCCGACCGGCTCGCTGATGTCACGCGAGGTGACGAAGGCGATCTCCGGCTCGATCCTGGGTTGGGCCCACTCGTCGAGGCGAGCGGCGACCTCGTCGGCCGAGACCACCATCGCGTCGGTGAGGAACCCGACGATCGGGCGCGCGACTCCCATCCGCTCCTGCTTGGCGTGGCTGGTCAGTCCGAGCTTGGCGCCGATCACCTTCTCTCCGCGGGCGATTCGCGCGGACCGGTCGTGCAGTTGGGCCGCATAGCCCCACAGCTCATCGAGGTCGGGGTGGGTGTCGGTGAACCGCTCGACGGGGGTGCGGGTCGAGCGTGCGGTGGCCAGGATGGTGTGGGCGTCCTCGGGGGCAAGGCTCATGACTCGACCGTAGCGTCCGATCCGATCAGCTGCCCGAGCCAGACGACCAGCTCGTCGAGTGCGGCTCGGGTGATGCCGTGCCCGCCGCCGTCGCGGTGCCCGGTGACGGTGGCACCGGAGACCTCGTGCAGGTGCTGCCAGGTGTTGTCGAGCAGCTCGCGGGGGATGACGTGGTCGGCGTCGCCCTGGGCGACGAAGACCGGCACTCCACTCAGCGCGCCCTGCTCCACCGGGACTCCGCCGTCGAAGGGGAGGGTTCCGTAGAGGATGGCCGCGCCGGCCAGGCGTTTCGGGTCGTCGAGCAGGAGGCCGCCGGCGAAGGCGGCGCCGCCACTGAAGCCGACCAGCACGACCGGACGGCCGGCAGGTGCGACGTCGTCGAGCCAGCCACGGAACCACGCCATGGTCTCGGCGAGCGACTCGGGCACCGGTCGGCCGATGCCGCGGTTGGCGAACCAGGCATAGCCGCCGCCCTCGGCGGTCGGTGCGCGCACGGCGGCGTACGACGCCCCCTTCGGCAGGTGAGCGGCGAGCGAGATGATCTCCTGCTCGTGCGACCCACGGCCGTGCAGGAGTACGACGAGTGGCTGCGTCGGGTCGTCGGGCTGGTGGAAGGCGGCGATCGGGGTGTCGAACGTGGTCATGGTCAGGCCTCCAGGGGGGTGAGTTCGGACCTGCCCTCGTTCCGCGAGATGCTCTCCAGGCTGCCCTTCCCGCTGAACCGGACCACCTCGGTGGATGCCTGCGTCAAGGCGTTCGCCAAGGGCATCGAGAAGCGGCAACGCCACGTCTACTGCCCCGGCTGGGTCCGCGGCATCGGACTGAACCGCAACCTGGTCAACTCCGCGACCGGCAACAAGCCGGTGCTGAAGTTCGTCCCGGAGATCCTCCCCCGGATGGACGCCGAGGTCGCCGCGCTCGGGCGCTCCACGAGTGCACGCAACGTCGCCAACGACCAGAGCCCGGCCGCAGCCGTCGAGCCGAACGAGTCCTGAGCGCCCCGCGGGCCCTCAGGAGATGAAGCCCTCTTCGGTCAACCACTCGTAGGCCACGTCCACCGGCTCCTGACCGTCCACATCGACCTTCGCGTTGAGCTTGAGCAGCGCCTCGTCGGTCAGCTTCTCGGTCACCGGGGCGAGCAGGTCAGCGATCTGCGGATAGTCCTCGAGGATGTCCTCGGCGATCACGAGCGAGACGTTGTACTTCGGGAAGTAGGACTTGTCGTCCTCGAGCACCACCAGGTCCAGCGCCTCGATCCGGCCGTCGGTGGTGAAGACCTCGCCGAAGTTGCACTCGCCCTTGGCCGTGGCGCTGTAGACGGCGCCGGTCTGGTAGGTCTTCAGGTTCTTCTCGGGCACACCGTCGGCCTTGCCCTGCTCGATGCCGTAGGTCTTCAGCATCCCCGGCAGGCCGTCGGGCCTGTTGGTGAACTCCGACTCGACACAGAAGGTCCGCTCGGCGACCGGGATGTCCTTGATCTCGGACAGCTTGGTGATGCCGAACTTCTTCGCCGTGGACTGCGTCATCGCGAACCCGTAGGTGTTGTTCATCGGCGCCGCGGGGAGCCAGGCCAGGCCGTTCTTGGCCAGGTCCTCGTCGCGTACGGCGAGATATTGCTCCTTCTCGTCCGGGATCGGCTTGTCGTGGCCGAGATAAGTGATCCACCCGGTGCCGGTGTATTCCCACATCGCGTCGACCTGGCCCTCGAGGTGCGCCTGTCGCGCGGCAGAGCTGCCGGGGATGTTGGTCAGGTCGATCACGTCGGCACCGGCCGAGGACAACAGGGTGACCGCCATCTTGCCGAGGATGATGTTCTCGGAGAAGTTCTTCGAGCCGATCGAGATCTTGAGTCCGTCCAATGACTTGATGTCCGACAGCGGACCCGCGAGCTCACCTGTGCGGACCGGCCCGGCCGCCGTGCCCAAGCCGCAGCCGGAGAGCAACAACCCCAGGCAGGCGAGGACGGCGGTCACCGAGACGGACGTGTGTCGACGTCGTGACATCACTCAGATCCCCTTCGGTCGGGTGACCAGCTCGAGAACACGGCCCAACCACTCGATAAGCAGTGCCAGCAGGGCGATCAGCACCGCGCCGGTCACCATCAACGAGAACCGGAAGAGGCTGATCCCGGTCTGCAGGATCTCGCCGAGCCCACCGGCGTTGATGAAGCAGGCCAAGGAGGCCGTGCCCGCGATCAGCACCAGCGAGGTCCGGACCCCGGCCATGATCACCGGCACCGCGAGCGGCAGCTCGATCTTGAACAGCGTCATCGAGTTGGTCATCCCGATGCCCCTGCCGGCCTCGACCAGGGTCGGATCGATCCCCTCGATGCCGACGATGGTGTTGCGCAGGACCGGCAGCAGCCCATAGAGGCTGAGCGCCCAGATGGCGGTCCAGAAGCCGCCGTCGAGCCACAGGAAGAGCAGCACGATGAGGCCCACCGACGGTGCGGCCTGTCCGGCGTTGGCGATCGCGATCACGAACGGGACCGCGAGCCGGAACGCGGGCCGGGTGAGCATGATCCCCAACGGCACTGCGATCAGCACCACGATGATGGCGGCCACGACGGTCAGCTGCACGTGCTCCCACATCAGGGAGCGGAGTTCGGACCAGCGCAGCTGGTTGGCCTCCACGGTGTCCAGCTCTGCGGTCTGTCGCCACCACACGAAGCCACCGAAGACCGCGGCCACCAGGATCGGCGGGACGGTGAGCATCAGCACCATCTCGCGGGTGATCACCCGGGCCGAGCGCTTCTCGCCGGGGACGTCCTCCACCGGCGCGGTGGTGAGCTCAGCCATCGCTCTCCACCCCAGCCGGTGCTGCGGAGTCCTCGGGCTGCTCGTGGCGGGCCTGCTCGACCCGCTCGGCCGCGTCCCGCTCGGTCTGCCGCATGTGCTCGGTGACGGACTCGAAGTCGATGACACCGAGATATCGGTCCCGGTCGCCGGTGACGATCGCCTTGGAGTGGGTCGCGGTCAGCATGGTGTCCAAGGCGTCGTTGAGCGTCGCCGCCTCGTCCAGGGTGACCAGGTTCTCGCGGGGCATTCCCCTGACCTTGTCGTGACCGCGGACCTGCCGCAGCCACGGCCAGGCCACCGGGCGCTCGCGGTCGTCGAGGACCACGATGGCCGCGTCGCCGGCCTCCTCGGCCCGGGCCAGCACCGGCCCGGTGTCGTCGCCGACGTGCGCCATCGTCGGCTTGCCCAGCTCGAGGGACCGGACCCGGGTCAGCGAGAGCTGCTTGAGCGTCGAGCCGGCACCGACGAAGTCCGCGACGAAGTCGTTGGCGGGGGCGGCGAGGATGTTCTCGGGGGTGTCGTACTGCGCGATCTTCGCGCCCTCCTGGAGGATCAGGATCCGATCGCCCAGCTTGATCGCCTCGTCGATGTCATGGGTGACGCACACGATGGTCTTGCCGAGCTCACGCTGGATGGAGATCAGCTCGTCCTGCAGTCGCTGGCGGGTGATCGGGTCGACCGCGCCGAACGGTTCGTCCATCAGGATCACTGGCGGATCGGCGGCGAGCCCGCGGGCGACGCCGACTCGCTGCTGCTGTCCGCCGGAGAGCTCACGGGGATAGCGGTCGCGATAGCGGTCCGGGTCCAGGCCGACCAGGTCGAGCAACTCGTCGACGCGAGCACTGATCCGATCGGCCTTCCAGCCCAGCATCTTGGGCACCACGCCGACGTTGGTGGCCACGCTCATGTGCGGGAAGAGGCTGCCGCCCTGGATCACATAGCCGATCTTGCGTCGCAGGCTGGTCGCGCTCTCCTTCCGGATGTCCTCGCCGTCGAGCAGGATCGTGCCCGAGGTGGGTTCGATCAGCCGGTTGATCATCTTCAGCGAGGTGGTCTTGCCGCAGCCCGAGGGGCCGACGAACGCGACGATCTCCCCTGCCGGGATGGTCAACGAGAGCGACTCGACCGCAGAGACCTTCTGGCCCGGGTAGCGCTTGCTCACTGCCTCGAGCCGGAGCTCGGCACCGCTGATCTTCCGCCCGCTGTCGTCCCCGACCTCGCTGGTGGATGCGTTCGTCTCGGTCATGCGCGGATTCCCTTCGAGATGGTGACTCGCCCCAGCAGGAGCATCAGCAGGTCGGCAATCAGCGCCACGATCACGATGCCGACCGTGCCGACGACGGCGTAGTTGATGGCGTTGGCTCCCCCGGCCTGCGAGAGCCCGGTGAAGATGTAGCCACCGAGCCCGGGACCGAGGACATAGGCAGCGATGGCGGCGATGCCCATCGACATCTGCACCGAGGTCCGCACTCCGGCGTGGATGACCGGCCAGGCCAGCGGCAACCGGACCCGGAGCAGGATGCCGGCTTCGGTCATCCCCATCCCCTTGGCCGACTCCACCAGGTCCTTGTCGACCTGGCCGAACCCGACGACGGCGTTGCGCAGGATCGGAAGCGCCGCATAGAAGGCGACACAGGTGAAGGCGGTGACCGCACCGATCTTGGTCAGCGGCAACAGCAGGCCGACGAGCGCGAAGGACGGGATGGTCAGTCCGATGGCCGAGAGCGTGTTGGCGATCGGGTCCAGGAACCGGAAGCGGTTGACCACGACGGCCAGCGCGACCGCGACCAGGGTGGCGACGAAGACGGCCTGGAAGACCAGGTTCGCATGCTGCAGGGCGTTGTAGGCAATGAGATCCCAGCGGTCCCTGATGAACTCCCACATGTCCGGATCACCCCGTCATAGTCCGTTCGGCCGAAAACAAACCAACCACAGACCGCGCGGCGGCGCGACCAATCGGCGTGTCGCGACTGGCCCCTCCTGGCGCAACGGAACGCGAAACGGGTGGGTCCGCAGTCCAGTTGCGACTGCGGACCCACCCGTTGGTTGGGGACTCGACCCCGAGGCTCAGGCGGTGACGAGCTCCTCGTCCTCGCGCCAGGCGGCGCCGCGACGTGGGGCGTCGTACGCCGTCTCGTCCAGGATGCCTTCGCGCTTCGCCACGATCGTCGGCACCAGCGCCTGGCCGGCCACGTTGACCGCCGTGCGACCCATGTCGAGGATCGGGTCGATCGCCAGCAGCAGGCCGACGCCGGCCAGCGGAAGACCCAGCGTGGACAGGGTCAGGGTCAGCATCACCACGGCGCCGGTGACACCGGCGGTCGCGGCCGAGCCGATCACGGAGACGAAGGCGATCAGCACATAGTCGAAGACCGACAGCTGGAGGCCGAAGAACTGCGCCACGAAGATCGCCGAGATGGCCGGGTAGATGGAGGCGCAGCCGTCCATCTTGGTGGTCGCACCCAGCGGAACCGCGAACGAGGCATAGGCGCGCGGGACACCGAGGTTGCGCTCGGTCACCGACTGGGTCACCGGCATTGTGCCGATCGAGGAACGCGACACGAAGGCCAGCTGGATCGCGGGCCAGGCGCCCGAGAAGAACTGGCGGATCGAGAGGCCGTTGAGTCGCAGCAGGGTCGGGTAGACGACCAGCAGCACCAGCGCCAGGCCGACGTACACGGCGATCGCGAAGGTGCCGAGCGAGCCCAGGGCGTCCCAGCCGTAGGAGGCGACCGCGTTGCCCAGCAAGCCGACGGTGGCGATCGGGGCGAGCAGGATGATCCACCACAGCACCTTCTGCACGACGGCGAGCGCCGAGCGGACCACGCCCAGGAACGGCTCTGCCGCCTCGCCCACCTTGAGTGCCGCGACGCCGATGGCGATGGCCACGACCAGAATCTGCAGCACGTTGAAGGAGAGCCCGACCAAGCCGTCGCTTCCGGCGCTCGTCTGGAGGCCCATCACGTTCTCGGGGACGAGGCCGGTGAGGAAGTCCAGCCACGAGCCCGTCTTGCCGGGCGCGGCAGCCGCGTCCGAGGAGACGCTCGTGTGGTTGCCCGGCTGCAGGACGAGGCCGAGCACGATGCCGATGCCTACGGCGATCAGCGCCGTGATCGCGAACCAGGCAAGCGTCTTCCAGGCCAGGCGGGCCGCGCCGGTGACCTCACGCAGGTTGGCGATCGAGGCGACGATGGCCAGGAAGACCAACGGCGGCACGATGGCGCGCAGCAGCGTCACGAAGGTGCTGCCGACGATCGTCAGGGTCTCGGTCAACCAGTTGGGGTCGACCTCGCCGGTGGCGGAGTCGACGCCGTCGGCGCCCATCGAGCGGGCGATCAGTCCGACCACGACGCCGAGCACCAGGCCGATCAGGACCTGGACGCCGAAGGAGGGAAGCCAGCGCCGCTTGGTGGGCGCTGCGCTGTGTGCAGTGGAGCTCATTGGGATGCCTTTCGCTGGCGCGTCGCGCGGTTGCGCGCGTCGTCGCCTCCGGGATGTGAGGAGGGGAGCTGGGGGCGCGTCGTGGGCCAGCAGGCCGAATGCGCCGAGATCAGCGGCAACAGGAGTGCAGCTGAAGGCGCACGAGGTCGACGACGAGGCGATGCGTGAGGAGGTTGCCCCGAGTCATGTCGACTCGGGCCGTCGGGAGTGGGTGCACGACACGTCACCCACTCCGGGCAGCGGTCATTCCCGAGTGTGGCGCTCATCGCAGCCCGACTTGCTGTCACTCGAAGTCGGGGAGCTCCTGAGCCGATTCCAGCAACGCGCGGAACGGGATCACCCCTCCCACTCCCAGCTCACCAGCTCGGGCACACCTCGTTTGCCACCCACCTTGGCCCTCGATATGACCCAGCCACTCGGGTGCGTGGTCGGGTCGCTGCTGGGGCCGACAGGTCGGCCATGTCGAGGCGGTACCCGTCGCCACCGGTGCGAGTCGGCCCGGCCGCGGTGCCGTCACGTGGCAACACTTCGGCGGGCCTCCACGGATTGTTGAAGGCAAGCCCTCCCCACGCAGTCTTATCCTGACTATTGTTTGGTTATCGCGATCGCACTCGGCGGCGCATCAACCCGGAGGAGCACCCGCATGGACACCGAAGTGAGGCGTCAACAACTGCCGGGTCGGCGAGATGTGCAAGGCGCGGACCGATCCCACGGCAGGTCGAGCAGGCGCACCGGCGTCTCGGAACGGGGTGCGCGATGACGGTTCTCGTCACCGGCGGCTCATCCGGGATAGGACGCGCGATCGCCGAGCACTGGGCCCGGTCCGGACACGACGTGATCGTGAACTACCACTCCAACGACGAGGCCGCCGACGAGGTGCGCGAGGTGATCGAGGGCACGGGACAACGGGCGATCCTGGTGAAGGCAGACGTCGGGACCCAGGAGGGTGTCGACATTGTCGTGGCGGCAACCCAGGCCGAGACGGACTCCCTCAGCCTCTATGTCCACTGCGCTGCGCTCGCCGTGACAGGTGGCGCGCTCGACATCGACCCGGCCCGCCTCAGCCAAGCCATCGCGGTGAATGCCACGTCAATGATCCCGTTGACACAGGGCCTTCTTCCGGTGCTGCGCCCGGGCAGCAACGTGATCTATGTGAGCAGTCGGGGCGCGCAGAGCGTGGTGCGTTCCTACGTGGCACTGGGGCCCTCGAAGTCCTTGGGCGAGGCGTTGATCCGCTACCTCGCCGTCGAGCTGGCGCCACTCGGGGTACGCGCCAACACCGTCTCCGCGGGACCCTTGGACACCCCTGCGTTCCGCACCATGTTCAAGGACCGCGCCGAGCGCAGGCTGGACGCGGCAGCGGCGGCGAACCCGAGCGGTCGGGGCCTTGAGTTCGCGGACGTCGTTGCTGCTGTGGAGCTGCTGACCTCCCCGGGTGCGGCGATGGTCCAGGGCCAGACGTTGATGGTCGACGGCGGCCTCTCGCTCTGAGCGCGCGGGAAAGCTCACCAGTCACCGACGAAAATCAACCGGTCACCGACTGTGACCCTTGACACTCAGCGATTTCCACTATTCGATGTATCCCAATCCAAACCATCGTTTGGTTAACCGACGGAACGGGAGAAAACATCGTGGCAACCAAAAGGATGCTCGCGGCCCTCACCAGTGCTGTGCTGCTTGCTGGTGGGCTGACCGCGTGCGGTGGTTCCAGCGAGGGCGGCGAGGGCGGCCTGAGTGTGAAGGCCGGAGTCATCGGCCCGAAGACGAGCCCAGCCTCGCAGTACTGGACCGAGCTGAAGCGCGGCATCGAGCTGGCGCAGGACGAAGCCGAGGAGAAGTACGGCGTCACCTTCGACCTCGTTGAGCGCGATGACAAGGGTGAGCCCGAGACCGGTGCGCGGTTGATCCAGGAGCTCCTGAACCAGGAGCAGGTCGACGTGGTCTTCGGACCGTCCCTGTCCGGCGTGGCCCTCCAGGTGGCACCGGTGATCCAGCGGTCCG
>DATCYH010000556.1:0-2722 GCA_036570405.1 Nocardioides sp. | reverse complement strand
CCAGGAGCAGGCAGCCCACGACGTTGATCGCGAACGTGGTCCAGGGGAAGCCGTCCGCGTTCGGCGCCGCCTGGCCCGCACCCCAGCGCATCAGGGCGCCGAGCGCCCCACCGAGACCGATCGCGAGGAGGTCGACGGCTTGCGGTCGCCGATTCACCTGGCCCGCTGTTCGAGGCCCTGCTTGCCCAGCCAGGGCAGGGGCGAGGCTCCGTTGGACTGGCGGAGCACCTCCCCGACGAACCACGTCTGGAACTCTCGCTGCTGCTCGGTGGCAGCGAGCGCGAGCAGGCGCTCGCCGCGACAGAAGGCATCGGCGAGGTCGAGCACGTCGGCGACCTGGCTGAGCAGGGCCGGGGTGTCCGGCCCGATCGCCATCGTGATGTCGGCGGATGCCCGGTCGGCCGAGATGGCCTCGGTGAGGGTGTCGTCGACGTAGGCGGTGCTGATCTCGGCGTCGAAGCGCTCGAAGAGCTCGGTGATGGTGTGGGCCACCGGATAGTCGCTCTGATGGGCCAGGGCCAGCAGGCGCAGCTCGCGGCGCAGCTCGGGAAGTGGCGTCGCCAATCGAGGAAGACGCTCACGGGGAACCCGGCGAACACAATCGTGTAGCCCTCGCCGGCTCGACGCGGACCGGCGATCCGGACCTTGGCGGGCTTCTTGAACACCTGGCCGACGAGGTCGGGTTCGTCGACCGGCTCCGCGGCCGGTTCGAACCAGACCACCTTGCCCGGGTCGACCGGGTCGGCTCCCCAGCGGTGGGAGCACATCGCCACCATGCCCAGGCCGCGCCCGAAGGTGGAGAAGAGCTCTTCCTCCTCGGTCATCGCCGCATTGATGCGCGGGGGCTCGGGGGAGCCGTCGAGGACTTCGATTCGGGGATAGCGGTGGGTGCCGCGCACGCGCACCGCGATCGGGGGAGCTGCGTGCAGGAGGGCGTTGGTGACCAGCTCGGAGATGCCCAGCTCGGCGGTGTCGACCAAGTCGTCCCGACCGAGCTTATGGCAGGCGTCGGCAGCCCAGCGTCGCGCTTCTCCCACGGAGCGCGGACTGGCCTCGAGAGTCAGTTTCCCCCTGCTCAGAGGCAATGCATGCACCCTTGATTGTTTTGAGTGGTGTCGGACCAATTTGAAGCCCGAGAAGCCCTTACCCACATGGATGGTGTCTGAAACCACACAATTTCATGCCAGTTCGCGGAATGAGACACCGTGGTGCGAACATTGCTCTGGTAGACGCACGCGACTCGGCACAAGTCATCAGAAAGGCCTCCGAGGGGACATGGCAAGCAAGGACAACGGCAAGCACCAGGTAGTCGTCATCGGCTCCGGATTCGGCGGCCTGTTCGGCACCAAGGCCCTGAAGCGGTCCGACGTCGACGTCACCATGGTTGCGAAGACCACGCACCACCTCTTCCAGCCGCTGCTCTATCAGGTCGCCACCGGCATTCTGTCCCAGGGCGAGATCGCACCTCCCACGCGCGAGGTCCTCGCCGGCCAGAAGAACGCGCAGGTGCTGCTCGGGACCGTGACCGACGTCAACCTCGAGACCCGCACCGTCACCCACCACGTGTTGGGTCGCGAGACGACGACCTCCTACGACACGTTGATCGTGGCTGCAGGCGCGAGCCAGTCCTACTTCGGCAACGATCACTTCGCCGAGTTCGCTCCGGGCATGAAGAGCATCGACGACGCCCTCGAGCTGCGGGGGCGCATCTTCGGCGCCTTCGAGATGGCCGAGAACGCGGCCAAGCGCGGCGAGCCCACCGATCACCTGCTCACCTTCGTGGTCGTAGGGGCCGGACCGACCGGTGTCGAGATGGCCGGACAGATCGCCGAGTTGGCGCGAAAGACGCTGCGCAAGGACTTCCGCTCCATCGACACCCGCAAGGCGCGGATCATCCTCGTCGACGCCGCACCGCAGGTGCTCCCGCCGTTCGGCGCCAAGCTCGGCGCCAAGGCGAAGGCCGAGTTGGAGAAGATCGGCGTCGAGGTCCAGCTCGGTGCGATGGTGACCTCGATGGACGAGCGTGGCCTCGAGCTGAAGGACAAGGACGGCTCGGTGCGCCGCATCGACTCGGTCGCCAAGGTGTGGGCTGCGGGGGTGCAGGCCAACCCGCTCTCCAAGACGCTCTCGGAGCAGAGTGGCGCTCCGCTCGACCGCGCCGGCCGGATCTCGGTCAACCCCGACCTGACCCTCCCGGGCCACCCCGAGGTCTTCGTCCTCGGCGACATGATCTCCCTCGACAACCTCCCGGGTGTTGCCCAGGTGGCGATCCAGGGCGCGAAGTATGCCGCCAAGGAGATCGACAACCGCCTCAAGAACAAGGCGCCGCAGCAGCCGTTCAAATACTTCGACAAGGGTTCGATGGCGATCATCGCCAAGTTCCGCGCGGTCGCCAGTGTCGGCAAGCTGAAGCTCAACGGCTCCATCGCCTGGCTGATGTGGCTCGCCGTGCACCTGGTCTACCTGACCGGTTTCAAGAACCGCGTCGGTGCACTCCTGTCCTGGGCGATCACGTTCATCGGCAACGACCGCTCCGAGCGGACCGTGACCGAGCAGCAGATCTTCGCCCGTCTGGCGCTGGAGAAGCTCGAGGGTGGGTCGCAGGACCTCGTCACCGCTCCCGGTGAGTTCGACGCCGCCCAGGAGGCGCAGCGTGCGGAGCTCGAGGAGAAGGCAGCGGAAGAGGCTCGCCTCACCGATCAGGGCCAGCGCGGCGTACACG
>DATCYH010000555.1:0-1651 GCA_036570405.1 Nocardioides sp. | reverse complement strand
ACCGCGCGGGCGGCCTCGGTCAGGTCCACCGTCGACTCGTCGGGGTCTTCCTCCGGGGTGGGGGCTGGCGCATCGGTGACCAGCGAGATGGCGTCGTCGCCCAAGGGCAGCTCGTCCTCGGGGATGGCGCTGAGGCGGCGTTGCCGGGCCTTCTGGAGGTCGTCGCGATCCGGGGCGGCCGGGGTGCTCGTGGGTGCCTCACCCACCAGCCAGCGAGCCTCGTCATTCTCCATCGTCACGTAGTTGCCGGGAGGGTCGAAGGTGAACCGCGCGGTGCCCTTCTTCTTGCCCGCGACATAGGCGGCGGTCAGGGTCCACCGGCCGTCCTCGCGACGCCAGGCGTCCCACTCCACGGTGTTGCTGTGCAGGTTCAGCTGGCTGAACTGGGCGGAGACGGCCTCACCCAGGGTGCGGGCACCGGAGTCGCCGCTGCGACGACGTACCGAGGAACGCTGGGCGCGCTGCGCAATGTGCTCGCGCTCGGCGAGGACCGGGTTCGCGAACGGCAGGATCTTCTCGACCGTCGTGTGTGCCGCCTGGGCAACCGACTCGGGTGACTCGCCGGCGCGGATGCGGGCCTGGATGTCACGGGGACGGAGCGTGCTTTCCATCTGAATCTCCAACTGGCCGAGGCGGGCGTGCTCGCCGCGCAGGGCGGCCCGGAGCCTGTCATCCACGGCGAGGCTGAACTCCTCGCCCTTGTCACTGACGAGGAGCAGACGCTTCTTGTCCTCACTCAGCCCTGCGAGCGTGAGGTGCAGCATCGTCTCTCTCGTCCTTGTCGTGTGGATCCTTCTCCGGTGTGCGATGAGCCTACGCCAGCCACGCTCGGCGCCGGGGGAGCGACGGCGGCGCGCCACCGTCGGCGACGATAGCCTCGGCTCCATGAGCCCGATGTCGATCCTGGTCAGCCTCGACCTCCTTGGCATCTTCGTCTTCGCCATGTCCGGTGCGCTCGTCGCCATCCGCAAGGACCTGGACCTGTTCGGAGTACTGGTCCTGGCCGGGGCAACCGGCCTGGGCGGCGGGTTCATCAGGGACGTCCTGATCGATGCCACGCCACCTGCGGCTCTTGCCGACTGGCGCTATCTGCTGGTCCCGGTCACGGCTGGACTGGTCTGCTTCTTCGCCCATCCGGCGTTGGCGCGCATCGAGCGTCACATCAACGTCCTGGACGCCTTCGGTCTCTCGCTGTTCTGCGTCACCGGTGCGATCAAGGCGATGAACTATGGCCTCGGTCCGGTTCCGGCGGCGTTGATGGGGATGGTCACCGGGATCGGCGGCGGCATGATCCGCGACGTCCTGGCCGGGCGGGTCCCGGTGGTCTTCCGCGGTGAGCTCTATGCCACACCGGCCCTGGCCGGGGCCGCTGTCGTGGCCGTGCTCCACGAGTTCGAGCAACCGCTCTATCTGACCGCGATCGGTGGGCTGCTCTGCCTGGTCTGGCGGCTGGTCGCACTGCGTCGCAACTGGCAGGCACCCAAGCCCGGTGGCCAGTCCAGCGTCTGACCGTTCTTGCGCCGACCCGGCAGTTGTTGACCGTTCTTAGCGTCGACCCGGCAGTTGTTGACCGTTCTTAGCGTCGACCCGGCACTTGTTGACCGTTCTTAGCGTCGACCCGGCAGTTGTTGACGCAGGGGAGGCGCGTCAA
>DATCYH010000554.1:0-2075 GCA_036570405.1 Nocardioides sp. | reverse complement strand
CGTGCCGACATCGGTCGCCGTCGTGACCGCGACCGACGCTCATGGCCCCGTCGGCATGACCGTTGGTAGCTTCACCTCCATCTCCCTAGACCCGCCGCTGGTCGGGTTCTTCGCCGATTGCGGCTCCAGCACCCTTGCCCGTGTGCAGGCGGGCGGTTCCTTCTGCGTCAATGTGCTCACCGACAGCCAGCACCACCTGTGCGGAGTATTCGCCGCACGTGTCGAGGACCGGTTCGAAGGGATCGACATCGTTCCGGCCCACGCTCTCAGCGACGAGTTCGCGGCCCCGCACCGCGCAGCACCCCACCTGGCCGAGGCGATGGCGTGGGTGGACTGCCACATCGAGTCGGTCACGGAGATCGGTGACCACGCGCTCGTCGTGGGACGGGTATCGGGTCTCGAGGTCGCGCCCGGCAACCGCCGTCCACTGGTGTTCTTTCGCGGCAGTCTGTGCCACCTCGACCGGCGGACCCTGCCAAGCAAGGGCAACTGGCAGCTCGACCACTACGCCGAGTGGTGAGCCCCGGGGCGACGACCGGCGACGTTCGCGCCGCTGTCGAGAACCTGCTCGGAACCTACGCGCGGCTGTGCGACGAGCGCGACTTCCCAGGACTCGCAGTACTCCTTTGCGGTGCCGTGGTCACGTTCGGTGACGCGGACGCGGTCTCCGGGCCGGGCGCGGTTGCTGATCTCTTCGAGCAGGCCTTCTCGGCGGGGCAGCGCACCCGGCACCTGATCACTAACGTCGTGGTTGCACAGCCCTCGGCCGGAGTGGCCGTCAGTCATGCCTACTACACCCGCTGGGTCCTTGACCCGGCCCCCACCCTGGCCGGCATGGGTGGGTACAGGAGCGAATTCGTCTCTGACGAGGCACACTGGCGGTTTACGGCGCATACCGTGCGCCGGGACTGGTTCCAGGAGCTGCCGGAATGACGAGACCACGACAAGACGCCGAGTTGCACGCTGCGGCGGAGGCCAACGGTCAGTGGCTGCGTGACCTGCGCGGCCCACAAGAGGGCGGCTCGACACACAGGCCCGCGAGCCACCCGCCACTGGTCGCAGAGGTGCTCGCCGAACTGGGCGGGGGTGCCATCGCATGGGCGGTCCACCTCGGGCATCAGATGGCAACCCGCATCATCGCGGAGATTCCCGCGCTGGGGGGTGGTGAGGAGGCGTTCCAGACGCTGCGAATGGGAACTGAGTCCGCGACGCTTCGCTCCATGCTTCTGCTCGTCTCCAACGACCCAGCCCGAATCGGCGTGACCGAGGAGGCTCTCGAAGGCGACCGCGACTTCGTTCGTCGCGGCGTCAGTCTCGACCAGGTGCTACGCGGCATCCGCCTGGGTCACTCACTGATGGCGCACGGCTTCCTCGATGCCGCTGCGGCGTTGGTCGAGGAACCTCTTCGCACCGCAGAGATGAAGCGCACCTCCGACATGCTTTTCGAATACATCGACGACTTCGCGTCAAGCATGGCTACTGAGTACCTGTCGGAGCGAGACCGGTGGGTCACCAGCGCAGCCGCGGAGCGCGAGGAGATCGTGCACTCCATCCTCGGCCAGCAGCCCGTGTCCACCGCAAGCGCCTCAACGGTCCTGAGCTATCCCCTGGATCGCCACCACGTGGCTCTCGTCCTGTGGCAGGAGGGGAACGCCGGACGTTCGCCCACCGACCTTCAGCGAGCGGCTGCCAGGATCCTCAAGGACAGCGGCTGCGGGGCGACGTTGATGGTGCCGCACGGCGCTTCGTCTCTTTGGGTCTGGGGATCGTGGCGCAGCAAGGAACTGGCGTCTGCCGACTTCAGCGTCCACGTGACCCCAGACACCCACGTCGCCGCGGGCACTCTGACCCGGGGGATCGAGGGATTCCGGCAGAGCCATCTCGAAGCGCTCCAGACCGCCGACCTCGTCCGAACATCAACCCATATCGCGGGAGCGTCCCTGACGCACTACGCCGACGTCGAACTTGTTGTGCTGCTGACCCAAGACGCCGAGCTCGCCCGTAACTTCATGAACCGCGAACTCGGCCCCGCGGCCGAGTCCACCGCCGCAGCAGCGGAGCTTCGGGAGACCGTC
>DATCYH010000553.1:0-3189 GCA_036570405.1 Nocardioides sp. | reverse complement strand
GGATGCTCGGCGCCCGGTGCCCCGAACGTCTCCTGCTGTACGTCGTCGCGGGCGCGCAGCCGGGTAGCCAGCAGCGCGGCGTCATCGAGGCCAGCCAGCCGGTCGACGGCCACGCCCCAGTCGTGGACGGTCGAGGCGATCGGCTGCTCGACCTCCCACGGCCACTCCTCGAAGCGGAGGGTGGGGGTCGCGTCGGTGCGGCGCAGGTTGATCCAGCCGAAGCCAACGGCTTCGATCCCCTGCTCCTCGAACCAGCGCAACCACGTGTCATAACGGCGTACGTAGTCGGGCGTGGCCTGCAGGCCGGCGTCCTTGAGCCAGAGCTCGACGTACGACGCCGGGTCGAGGACCTCGCGCTGCACGACCCAGGCGTCGTCACCCTGGACCCACTCGGAGAGCCGGTCGTCCCAGCTGCGACCTTCGGCGATCACCCAGTTGGCCAGGATCTGGCACCAGCCGCCGGGCGTGAGGTGGCCGGGAGCGGCGCGGACGATGTCCTCCACGACCCGGTCGCCGGGCAGCCCGGAGTCGCGGTAGACCAACCGCTCCCCGGTCGCCGGCGAGATCACGAACGGCGGGTTGGTGGCGATCAGGTCGAACTGTTCGCCCCGGACTGGCTCGAAGAAGGAGCCGTCGCGGACGTCGATGTTGTTGAACCCGTTGAGGGCAGCGTTGAGCCTGGTGATCCGCAGGGCGCGCTGGTTGACGTCGGTGGCGACGACGTGGGCGCTGTGCTCGGCGAGGTGGAGCGCCTGTACGCCGCAGCCGGTGCCGAGGTCGAGGGAGCGGGTGACGTCCTGACGAATCGTCAACTGGGCAAGGGATGTGGAGGCGCTGCTGATGCCGAGGACGTGGTCGGCACCGACCTTGTTCGGCGCCCCGTCGAGGCCGGGAGTGAGGTCGCTAATCACCCACAGGTCCTTGTCCTCGTCCGCATAGGGCCGCACGTCGAGACGCGCCGCCACCTCGCTGAGGCTCTGCTCGACGATCCCCTCGTTGGCCAACTGGTCGACCAGGCCGGGCAGCGCCCGCTCCGCGTCGGTCAGGGAGACCGGTGCCTGGAGCAGGAAGAGCCGGGTCAGCGTCTCCAGCGGCGAGCCACCCGTCGTACGCCGCAGCCCCGGGACGGTCTCGTTGCGCGAGAGGGCCTGGTGGGCGGTCGGCCCGAGCAGCTCGGCCACGCCGTCATAGGTGAAGTCGGCGCTGGTCAGGGCGTCGCGGAGACGGGCAGCGAGGTCACTTGAGGTCACCCGCGAAGCCTACGTCCCCGACGAGGTGCGACCCGGTGCGCCCGCCGTCAGTATCGGCCCTTGACCGGGAGGTCCAGGGCGTTCGGGAGGCCGAGCCCGTAGAGCGTGGCGTCGGTCTGTTTGAGGACCGCGAAGGCAGGATTCTCGTACATCTCAAAGATCTCTGCCGGCTCGGCCTTGGACCCGACCCGATCCAGGATCGCGTTGGCAGCCATCCGCCCGGACTCGTTGGCGCCCTCCATCGTGGCCAAATCGATGTTGGTCTGTACGAAGTCGCCACCGAGGAACAGGTTGGGGATCCTTGTGGTCGCAAGGGGCCGGTTGTCCCACGAGCCAGCAGTGTTGATCAGCAGTGGCGTCTCGTTGGTGTTCTTCTTGGTCCGGGCATTCCACTGCACCCCCGGGTCGAGGAACCACGAGTGGATGATGCTGTCGGGGAGCACGTCGCCGACGGTGTGGTGATAGCGGATCTGGGCCAGCACCTCGGCCGCGATCTCGTCGGGCGCGCACTCCTTGGCTGGCTTGTCGTAGAGCATCCCGGGCTTGTCCCAGTTGGAGATGTCGATGCTGAGGCAGTCGGCGACGGACCCGTCCCCGTAGTCACGGGTGAACTCACGCGACGGCCAGAACTGGGCCTGGGTCAGCGCCGTCAACGACCAGGGCGAGTCGATGAAGGTGATGTGCCCCTTGGTGACGTTGATCTTCTCCTTGAGGAAGAACTGGATGCCGACCATCCAGTCGGTCTTCAGGGCGTCCATCCGGGCCAGCTGCGGATCCTGGCGGCGCATGCCTGCGGTCCAGAAGGTGCGTGCCTTCTCCACCGGCATGGCGCTGACGAACCAGTCCGACTCGTGGCGGGTCACGTTGCCCCGGGCGTCAACGATGCGCACCGCGTCGACCCGACCGTTCCGCATCTCGTAGCCGGCCAGGCCGTGGTTGGCGACGAACCTCACCCCGAGGCTCCGCAGGTGGTCGATCCAAGGATTGATCCAGGCCTCGTTGGTGGGCAGGTTCAGCACTCGGTCGAGGGCGCCGTCATTTCCCTGTCCGAAGATGTTGTAGATGAACGCCTCGCCCATGTTGCCGATGGTGCGGGTGCTGGCGACCGTCTCCTTGGCCGCGACGAGGTTTCGGGTCAGCCCCGCCGCCAGGACGTGCTGATAGTCGGCCGAACGGGACTCGGCGCCGACGAAGTCCCACCAGGACGTCTTCTCCCACTGCCCCATTCGTCGCTCGTTCGAGCTCGTCACGTAGACCATCAGCCGGCTGACGAAATAGGCCAGCTCGTCGGGCGGGACGTTCTGCCCCTTCAGGGTCTCGGTGAGATAGCGGCGCAACCCGTCGACGGTGAGCAGCGCTTGCGGGTCCGGCCCGATGCCGAACACGAAGGCGTCGGCACGGTCGCCGCCGCGGAGGAACTTCGCACCCGAAGCAGCGGCGAGGTTGTCACCGACGCCATTGGCGTTGTCCCCGAACGGGATGCGCCGCATCGTGTCGGGGGTGTGGTGATAGAAGCCCGGGAAGAAGCGGAAGCCGTGCTCACCGGGGAGGTTCCGGCGAGGTCCGACTCTCGTGCCCGCGACCGGGATGCTGCGTGCCTTGCCACCCCAGGCCGTCGGTTCGAAGACCGTCACCTGGAGGCCACGCTCAGCGAGCTCGTGGGCTGCGGTGAGCCCGGCCATCCCGCCTCCGAGGACGGTGACTCGCTTCCCGGGAGCCCTGGCGAACGCCGGTGCGCTCATGCCGAGCACGGATGCCCCGCCCAGGGCTCCGGCGACGGCGGAACCCTTCAGGACGGTACGACGGTCAGTTGTGGGCAGGACAGGTCGGTCCACGAGCACTCCCGAGTTCGTTGGTTTGCTCATGCAACGAGATGATGTGATCCGGGTTACGTCGCGGCACGACAAGATGGCAGTGGAGCGCTCACCCGAGGTGCGAG
>DATCYH010000552.1:0-5096 GCA_036570405.1 Nocardioides sp. | reverse complement strand
ATTCAAGGCGAAGCTCGGCGAGAGCGTGCTGTTCCCCAAGCGCCTGGGCACCCCCGACGAGCTGGCCTCGATGGTGGTCGAGTGCATCACCAATTCCTACATGAACGCCGAGGTCATCCGCGTCGACGGCGGCATCCGGATGCCACCCAAGTGACCTGACCCAAGACGTCGTACGACGGCCCGCATCCTCGTCGCGAGGGTGCGGGCCGGTTTTGTCTCGGCCGGTGCGGGGCATGAACTGCTCATGCGCCTGGTGATCGCCGCCCTCCTGCTCCTCTCAGCCCTGTCCGGGTGCTCCGAGGGTGAGACGAGCGAGCCCCAGGCGGCTGACGCGGTGCTGCGCATCCACGAGGTGGTCCGCGAGGTGGATTCCGCCGACGTGGAGCCCTCGAGCAAGAGCAACGCGATCGTCGGCAGTGACGGTGACTTCGTCGAGATCGGGCCGGTGCGCCTGACGGAGGCAGAGGTGGAGAGCGCGGAACCCCAGCGGTTCGGCAGTGGTTGGGCCGTCGAGGTCGAGTTCACCGAGGCCGGGGGCAAGAAGTTCGGCGACCTCAACCGCGATGCGTCCTGCAGCGGGGAGCCAGCTCATGCGATCGCCTTCATCGTCGACGGCGAGGTGCTGAGCCTCCCCAGGCTGGCAGTGGACTGCCCACAGGTCATCGACGAGACGGTGATCGCCGGCGACTTCACCGAGGAGTCGGCCGCTGACCTCGCGAGGAGGATCAGCTGATGCGACGGCTCATGGTGATCCTGATCGGCATCCTGCTCGCCGGGGCCGTGACCGCCTGCACGGACGAGGAGCCAGCAGTCAGCTCGAACGAGCCTGCACCGGTCGCCGAACTGTCCATCCACGGGCTGGTTCGCGCGGTGTCGGGCCCGGGGGTTCCGGTGCGGAGCGAGGCGAACGAGATCGTGCAGGCGCCTGCGGACGAGGGTGGCTGGTGAGAGATCTCGCCGGGTCTCCTGACCGGCGAGGACGTGGCCACGGCCGAGGCGAAGACGTCCGAGCGGGGCGGTCAGCCGATCGTCTCCATCACGTTCACCGCCGACGGCTCGCAGGCGTTCGAGGCCCTCACCAAGGAGGCGGCGTGCGCGCAGGACCCCGCCAACCGGATCGTCGTGATCGTCGACGGTGAGGTGATCTCGGCGCCCGTGGTCAGTCCGGCCTGTGGCGAGGGGATCACCGGTGGCACCGACATCCAGGGCAACTTCACGATGGACGAGGCCAGGGCGCTGGCGAAGTCGATCGACCTCGGACGTTGAGCACGGCGAAAGACCTCCTCCGGGCACCGTCTGCCCGACGTACCTGCGAGAGAGTCTCCGTGCACACCCCCGGGTGAATGGGCCGTCTCGATGCGAGGCCCAGGCGGGGGTCCGTGAACCTGGGTGGCGTTTCACCCGGGTTTCGTCACGCAGCGCTCAGCCGAGGACGCCGCTCACGGTCAGCCCCATCATGAACACGACATAGAACACCGGCGCGCCGAGGATGGACAGGGCCAGCCCCGTGCCGAAGTGCCGCAGCGGCCCACGCAGGCCCAGCAGCGCGGCGCCGAGCAGGGGCGGCAGGAACGCAGCCAGCGAGGCTCCCGGGATGTCGGTGAACCAGGGGAGCGCGGAGAGGCTCAGCCCGACCGCCATCGCGACGAGGCTCAACGGCCCGAAGAAGGTCCGACCAAAGCCCGGTCCGGTGTCGAGCACGTCCTGGCTCATCCGTTCACCAGGCCCGAGACGACCCACGGTAGGCAGGCCAGCGCGCCGGCGACCAGGCCGAGTCCCCAGCCGCGGGTACGACGACTCCCGATCCGAAAGGCCAGCCCGCCGAGCGCCAGCCACAGCACGCACGCCATGGTCAGTCCGGCCCGCTCGGAGACGGCTACGGCGAAGGGCACCGAGGTCCAGAAGACCAGTGGCGGAACCAGCAGCGCGACCATCGTCGCCGTCGGCCACGAGACGCCCGGTGCGGGCGCGGACGGGTCAGGCATGCGCACTGTTCTACCGCACACCCACTCGTCAAGGTGAAACTCGTTCGCCCGGCTGCCACCCGCGGCCTACTCTTGTAGGTATATGACGAACGCACCTGAACACTTTTCCCTCGCCGCGGAGCTCGAGGAGACCGACGCCTGGGACGACGAGAACGACGAGGCCGGAGACGACTGGGAGTCGGGCTATGAGTCGGTCTCGGCCGACGGCCCCGACCCCGAAGAGCTGACCACCGGCGCCCAGGACCTGGCCGAGCGGCACGCGCTGCGCCGCGTCGCCGGGCTGCGCACCGAGCTCGAGGACATCACCGAGGTCGAATATCGCCAGCTCCGGCTCGAGCGCGTGGTGCTCGTCGGGGTCTGGACCGAGGGAACCATCGAGGACGCCGAGAACTCCATGGCCGAGCTCGCCCTGCTCGCCGAGACGGCAGGCTCCGAAGTGCTCGAGGCGATCTACCAGCGGCGCCAGAAGCCCGACCCCGCGACATACATCGGTCGCGGAAAGGTGGAGGGACTGCGCGAGATCGTCGAGGCCACCGGCGCCGACACCGTCGTGCTCGACGGGGACCTCGCGCCGAGCCAGCTGAGGAACCTCGAGGACAAGCTCAAGGTCAAGGCAGTCGACCGGACCGCGCTGATCCTCGACATCTTCGCCCAGCACGCGAAGTCGAAGGAGGGCCAGGCCCAGGTCGAGCTGGCCCAGCTGCAATACATGAAGCAGCGGCTGCGCGGGTGGGGAGGCAACCTGTCCCGCCAGGCCGGTGGCCGTGCCGCAGGTGGCGAGGGCATCGGTGGTCGTGGTCCCGGTGAGACGAAGATCGAGACCGATCGTCGTCGCATCAACACCAAGATCGCCAAGCTCCGCCGCGAGCTCAAGGCGATGAAGGGGACTCGCGACACCAAGCGCCAGGACCGCAAGCGCAACGAGATCCCGTCGGTCGCGATCGCGGGCTACACGAACGCGGGCAAGTCCTCGCTGCTGAACCGGCTCACCGATGCCGGTGTGCTGGTCGAGGACGCGCTCTTCGCGACGCTCGACCCGACCACCCGCAAGACCACGACCTCGGACGGCCGGATCTACACGATGTCCGACACCGTCGGGTTCGTGCGTCACCTGCCGCACCAGCTGATCGAGGCGTTCCGCTCGACGCTGGAGGAGGTCGCCGACGCCGACCTGATCCTGCACGTGGTCGACGGCTCGCACCCGGACCCCGAGAGCCAGATCGCGGCTGTCCGCGAGGTCTTCGCCGACATCGAGGCCAGCAAGGTCCCCGAGCTGATCGTGATCAACAAGGCCGACGCCGCCGACCCGATGGTGCTGGCCAGGCTGCGCGCCCGCGAGCCGCACTCGGTCGTGGTCAGCGCGAAGACGGGCGAGGGGATCGCCGAGGTGCTCGCCCTGGTCGAGGCCGAGCTGCCGCGTCCTGCCGTGGAGTTCTCCGCGCTCGTTCCCTACGAGCGCGGTGACCTGATCAACCGGCTGCACCAGCGCGGGGAGATCGAGTCGATGGAGCACACCGCGGACGGGACCCTGATCAAGGGTCGCGCCGACGAGAGGCTTGCGGACGAGTTGGCGGCGTACGCCGTCTGAGCGCACACTGAATCGGTGGGGATCCTGGACCGTCGTTGGCTCTGGCGCGCAGGCGCCGTGCTGATCTGTGCCCTCGTGATCGGCGGCATCGCCGCGCAGCGGGAGCA
The DNA here is from genome assembly GCA_036570405.1 of Nocardioides sp. Classification (GTDB taxonomy): domain Bacteria; phylum Actinomycetota; class Actinomycetes; order Propionibacteriales; family Nocardioidaceae; genus Nocardioides. The sequence goes on along the minus strand of DATCYH010000552.1, from coordinate 1,416 downwards.
GGCGGTCAGCGAGCAGTCCTCGGCGTGCGCACGCTTCGAGGCCCAGGCCGAGCTGCGTCTCGACGCGGTGGTCGGAAACGGTCCGCGCACCGTGGTCATCGGCGACTCGTGGGCGGCCGGGCTGGAGTCGCGTGACATCGGGCGGACCTGGACCGACCAGCTCCCGGGACGGGTCACCGTGCACGCGTTCGCCGGGTCCGGCTTCAGCAGGACGGCGAGCGGGTGCGGTGAGGCCTTCTCGTACGCCGCACGCGCGGCGTCGGCGCCCTTCGACGAGGCCGCGCTGGTGGTCATCGAAGGCGGGCTGAACGACTTCGACCGGCCAGCCTCGGAGATCACCGTGGGATTCAATGCCGTGATCGACCAGATGGTCGCCCGAGGCGTCGAATCCGAGGAGATCCGGGTGATCGGACCCGCGCGCGCCCCGTCGCGCGCAGGGGGAGCCATCCGGGTGGACCGGCTGTTGGCCGATCTCGCCGAGCGCCGCGACATCGCCTATGTGTCGGTCATCGATCTCGAGCTCGACTATCTCGACGACCAGCTGCACCTCACTGACGCGGGCCATGCGATGTTCGGCAGCGTGGTGCAGGAACGGTTGGGCGTGGGCTGAGCGGCCATCTGTGGCCCGATTCACGTCGAGTTGGCGTCGTGGTGGAAGATTGCGCTCATGTCACGTGGTGCTTTCCTACGCCTTCTGCTGGTCATCGGACTGCTGGGTGGATGCTTCTGGCTCTCCGTAGAGAAGGAGCCCCGCCTCGGGATCGATCTTCGCGGTGGGTCCCAGCTCATGTACCAGGCGCAGGACCCGGAGAATCCGGACGACGAGGTCACCGCGAGTGAGGTCGACCGCACCCTCGAGGTGCTCCGTGGCCGCGTCGACTCCCTCGGTGTCTCCGAGCCCACCCTGGTCAGGGTCGGCGACGACCGGATCCTGGTCGAGCTTCCGGACGTGCAGGACCCGGAGCAGGCCAAGGAGGTCATCGGCAAGACGGCCCGGCTGACCATGCACCCGGTCGTCAGTGCTGCGCAGAGCCTGCAGGCGAAGCCCTCCAAGGAGGGCAACAGGGTCATCGCGGACGAGGACGGCCAGCCGATCGAGATCGGGAAGACCCGGATCACCGGTGACCAGATCAAGAGCGCCGAAGCGGGCGTTCCGCAGAACCAGGTGCAGTGGGTCGTCAACATCGACTTCGACGGTGACGGCGGCAAGGCCTACAAGAAGCTCACCGGCGAGCAGGCGTGCGCTCCGGTCAACGACCCCGCCCGCCGCATCGCCATCGTGCTCGACAACAAGGTCATCTCCTCGCCGCAGGTCGACGAGTCCCTCTCCTGCAACAACGGCATCAGCGGCGGCAAGACCGAGATCAACGGCAGCTTCACCGAGAAGGACGCCCGCGACCTGTCGGTGCTGATCGA
>DATCYH010000551.1:0-1512 GCA_036570405.1 Nocardioides sp. | reverse complement strand
TGCAGGAGTACGACGAGTGGCTGCGTCGGGTCGTCGGGCTGGTGGAAGGCGGCGATCGGGGTGTCGAACGTGGTCATGGTCAGGCCTCCAGGGGGGTGAGTTCGGACGCGGTGCGAACACCGGCCCAGCGGTCGACCTCGGAGCCGAGGTCGAGACGCTCGACGGGGGCGGCGTTCTCGTAGTCACCCCAGTGCGCCTTGGGGAGCATCCACATCACCTCGAACTCGTTGCCGTCGGGGTCCTTGGCATAGACGCTCTTGGTGGCGCCGTGGCTGGACTCGCCGGAATAGGCGCCCAGCTCGGCCAGGGTCATCCGGGCCTGCTCGAGGTCTTCGATGGTGTCGACCTGCCAGGCCAGGTGATAGAGGCCGATGGCGCCCGGTCGACGCGGCGCCTGGGCGCCGACGCCGAAGAGGCCGAGGTCGTGGTGGTTGCCCGAGCGGGGCATCCGGAGGAAGGCGGCGTTCGCGCGGGGTTCCCGGGCCACGATCTCGGCACCGAAGGCCGCTTGGTAGAAGGCGATGCTGCGCTCGACGTCGGCGACGAAGAGGACGGCGTGGTTGAGTCGGACGGCCTGGATGGTCATCTCGGGTTCCTTTCGCGAGTTGGGGTGGGCGGGTGCTGCGTCAGTTGATGACGCCGAAGCCCTCGCTCCAGCCGAACTGCTCGCGGGCGGCGAGGGTGATCTGCAGGAAGCCGATCGCCTCGAGTTCGCGGGCCCGAACCAGTGCGCCGGCGTCGATGACCTTGAGGCCACCGGCGGTGAGCACGTCGGTGAGGGACTGCTTGGCGTCGGCATCGTCGCCGGCGATCAGGGCGGTCGTCTGCAGCGGACCGACGGTGCCCTCGGCCAGGGTGCCGGCGAAGTTGGTGTTGAACGCCTTGAGGACCTTCGCGGTCGGGACGGCGGCGGCGATCTCGGCGGCCTTGGACGAGTCGGCGGGGATCACGAGCGAGTCCATGGTGGAGAAGTCGACGGGGTTGGTGAGGTCGACGATGACCTTGCCGGCGAGCTGGTCGGCGCGGGTCTCGATGATCTCGCCGACCGCGGTGTGGGGGACAGCCAGGACGACGATGTCGCCGGTGAGTGCGACGTCGCCGTCGCTGTGGCCGAGCACCTGGACCTCGGTGTTCGCGCGCTGCGCGACAGCCGTGATCGCCTGGCCCATGTTGCCGTTGCCGATGATGGAGAGGGTGGTCATGAGGGACTCCTGAATAGTTGTTGTTTTAACCTTTCGATGACCTAACACTCTCAGATGAATGGTTGTTCCGTCAACTAAATCGCTATCATGTGTTCATGAGCACCCGACGTACGACCACGGGGGACGCGTCCTCCAGTGCAGCCGCGAGCCCAGCAGGGGAGCGCGGGCAGCCTCGATGGCTGACGGCCGACGAGCGCACCGCTTGGGTGCGGTTGCTCGCCGTCACCGAGCTGCTCCCTGGCGTTCTCGACTCCCAGCTCCGGCGTGATGCGCAGTTGACGCACTTCGAATATTTCGTGCTGGCGATGCT
>DATCYH010000550.1:0-6974 GCA_036570405.1 Nocardioides sp. | reverse complement strand
GGTGGCCTGTTCAACACCACCCTGACCGGGACCGGCACGGTGGCGATCAGTGTGGTCGGCAAGCCGATGGTCCTCGACTGCTCCCAGCAGCCGGTGTACGTCGACCGCAACGCTGCGGTCTGCTGGTCGTCGACGCTGACCCCCGGGTTCCACAACTCGATGAACATGTCGTCGGCGCTGCGCGGTGGCTCGGGCGAGGCCGTCCAAATGGTCCTGCACGGCCCCGGCTTCGTCGTCGTACAGGCCTTCGAGTGGTCGCCACCACCCGCCTCGAACAAGAAGTCGGGCGGTCTGCTGGGCACGATCGGCGACTTGATCCCCTGATCCGGCGCTCCGGGCGCAATTTCTTTAGGGATTCGCCCGTGCAGTGGTTATCGTCGGCAGCATGACGAACCACGACGAACTCGCCGCAGTCAGTGACGCCCAGCAGGCCGCGATCGCGGTCGTCGAGGCGCATGCGGCGCACAACTACCACCCGCTCCCGGTCGTGGTCTCCGAGGCGTCCGGTGCGATGGTCACCGACATCGACGGCAAGCGCTACCTGGACTGCCTGGCCGCCTACAGCGCGGTGAACTTCGGGCACTGCAACCCGGAGCTCACCCGGGTCGCCAAGGAGCAGCTGGACAAGGTCACCCTGACCAGCCGCGCCTTCCACTCCGAGGCGCTCGGCCCGTTCGCCGAGGCGCTCGCGCGGCTGGCCGGCAAGGACATGATCCTGCCCATGAACACCGGCGCCGAGGCCGTCGAGTCCGGCATCAAGATCGCCCGCAAGTGGGGTTATGAGGTCAAGGGCGTGGCCGCCAACCAGGCCAACATCATCGTGGCCGAGGGCAACTTCCACGGACGCACCACCACGATCATCTCGTTCAGCGACGACCCCGAGGCGCACGACAACTACGGCCCGTTCACGCCCGGCTTCCGGTCCGTCCCCTATGGCGATGCCGACGCGATCGAGGCGGCCATCGACGAGAACACCGTCGCGGTGCTGCTCGAGCCGATCCAGGGTGAGTCCGGTGTGGGCATCCCGCCGGCCGACTACCTACCGCGGGTCCGCGAGATCACCACGGCGAACAACGTGCTGTTCATCGCCGACGAGATCCAGTCGGGCCTGGGCCGCACCGGCGCCACCTTCCAGTGCGACAACGTGGGCGTCGTGCCCGACCTCTACCTGCTCGGCAAGGCCCTCGGTGCCGGCATCGTGCCAGTCTCTGCCGTGGTCGGCAACAAGGACGTCCTCGGTGTGCTCCAGCCGGGTCAGCACGGCTCCACGTTCGGCGGGAACCCGCTGGCTGCGGCGGTCGGGCTGGCCGTCGTACAGCTGCTCGAGACCGGCGAGATGCAGGAGCGTGCCAAGCGGCTCGGTGAGCGCCTCGGCGCGGGCCTGCGTGCCTTCGAGGGCAAGGGCGTGACCGCGGTGCGCTGTCAGGGGCTCTGGGCCGGCATCGACATCGACCCCGAAATGGCCACCGCCCGCGAGGTCTGCACCAACCTGCTCGAGCGCGGCATCCTGGCCAAGGACACCCACGGCCAGACCATGCGCCTGGCCCCGCCGATCGTGATCACCGAGGAAGAGTTGGAGTGGGCGATCGCCCAGTTCGGCGAGGCGCTCGCCGACTTCCTCTGAGTCGAACTTGCAGTTGTTGTGCGTTGAACCTGCAGTTGTTGCGCTGCAAGAGCCGGGGGTACGTCGACTCCCGCGGCGCCGCGTTCGTCGTACGGTTCACGTGAAACAACAACACCGCCGCCCACCCTGAGATCGGGTGGGCGGCGGTGTCATTCAGCAAGAAGTGCCGGTTCGAACCTCAACAACTGCCGGTTCGACGCGCAACAACTGCAGGTTCGTCACTCTCCGGCGATGAACTTCTCCAGGAGCTCGCGACCCTCGGTGTCCTCGATCTGGACCGGCGGGGACTTCATCAGGTAGGCCGAGGCCGGGATGACCGGGCCGCCGTGGCCACGGTCCTTGGCGATCTTCGCCGCGCGGACTGCGTCGATGATGATGCCGGCCGAGTTCGGGGAGTCCCAGACCTCGAGCTTGTATTCCAGGTTGAGCGGGACGTCACCGAAGGCACGACCCTCGAGGCGGACGTAGGCCCACTTGCGGTCGTCCAGCCAGGCCACGTAGTCCGAGGGACCGATGTGGACGTTGCGGCCGTCCTTGATGTTGGCCAGCGGACCGGACAGGTTAGAGGTGACGGCCTGGGTCTTGGAGACCTTCTTGGACTCCAGGCGCTCGCGCTCGAGCATGTTCTTGAAGTCCATGTTGCCGCCGACGTTGAGCTGGTAGGTGCGGTCGAGCACCACGCCGCGGTCTTCGAAGAGGCGGGCCATCACCCGGTGGGTGATGGTGGCGCCGACCTGCGACTTGATGTCGTCGCCGACGATCGGGACGCCGGCGTCCTCGAACTTCTTGGCCCACACGGGGTCCGAGGCGATGAAGACGGGCAGGGCGTTGACGAACGCGACCTTCGCGTCGATGGCGCACTGGGCATAGAACTTGTCGGCCTGCTCCGAGCCCACGGGCAGGTAGGAGACCAGCACGTCGACCTTGTTGTCCTTGAGGACCTGGACCACGTCGACCGGCTCGGCGTCGGACTCGTCGATGGTCTGGCGGTAGTACTTGCCGAGACCGTCGAGGGTCGGGCCGCGCAGGACGGTGATGCCGGTGGGCGGCACGTCGGCGATCTTGATGGTGTTGTTCTCCGAGGCCTGGGTGGCTTCGGAGAGGTCGAAGCCGACCTTCTTCGCGTCGACGTCGAACGCCGCGACGAACTCGACGTCCGAGACGTGGTATTCGCCGAACTTCACGTGCATCAGCCCGGGGACGGTGCCCTCGGGGTCAGCATCCTTGTAGTACTCGACGCCCTGAATGAGGGAGGTGGCGCAGTTGCCGACTCCCACGATTGCTACGCGTACCGAACCCATCGGATTCCTCTTCCTGCTCATCGGTTGTGGCCCTGGGGCCTTCTGTCTGTGCGTGTGGCCGGCTCCGGCGGTGCCGGATTGGCCTGCTGGCTCCGCTCGGCATTGATGAGGTCCGAGAGCCACCGGACCTCACGCTCGACGGACTCGACGCCGTGCCGCTGGAGCTCGGAGGCGTACTGGTCCATCTCCTTCTGGGTCAGGGCCAGTTGGGACTGGACCTTGTCGAGCCGTTCCTGCAGGCGCATGCGCCTGCCCTCGAGGACCCGGAGCCGGATCTCCATGTCGGTGCGCCCGAAGAAGGCGAACCGGACGTCGAAGTTGTCGTCGTCCCATGCGGTGGGGCCGACCTCCGACATGTGTGTGACGAACTGCTGTTCGCCCTGCTCGGTCAAGCGATAGACGATCCGCGGCCTCTTGGTCGCGATGGCACCCGGAGTGGCGGTCCGGTCCTCCACGATCAGGTTGGCGCGCAGCATCTTCTTCAGCGCCGGATAGAGGGAACCGTAGGAGAGCAACCGACCCCACCCGAGCATCAGGTTCAGTCGCTTCCGAAGCTCATATCCGTGCATGGGAGATTCGTGCAGCAGCCCCAGGACTGCCAGCTCGATCGTCTCTCCGCGTTTTGCCACCAACCTATCGTAGCGATATATCACCGGCATCGGAAACTTTTGATGAACGGCGAGTGTCACGCTCAGGGTTCGGGCGATGATCACCGCGCTTTGCGCTGTGCCGCGTATCGTTGCCCACCGGCCCACCGGCCCATCGCACAAGCCCTGCACCAGGTAGGACCGGACCAGACGGAGACCGAAGTTGAGTGGAAAGCGCAAGGCGGCCTCGCCTGCCCGGAAGAGCAACGCACCGAAGGGTGCCGCCGCCAAGGGTGCGGGCGACACGGCGCCATGGAAGCGTCGGCTGAGGAAGACCGCCAAGTGGACCGGCATCACCGGACTGGTCCTGGTCCTGATCGGCGCCGTCGCGTTCGTCGTCCTCTACAACACGATCGAGGTCCCGGACCCCAACTCCGACTTCCAGACCGAGACGACCTATGTCTACTACTCGGACGGGAAGAAGGAGATCGGGCGTTATGCGCAGCAGAACCGCAACTCGATCCCTCTCTCCGAGATGCCTGATGCGGTCAAGGACGGCGTCGTCGCCGCCGAGAACCGCTCGTTCTGGACCGACAACGGCCTGGACTTCAAGGGCATCATCCGCGCCGCGCTCTCCAACACCCAGGGCAACGGCCGCCAGGGCGCGTCGACGATCACCCAGCAGTACGTCAAGATTCTCTACCTGAGCTCCGAGCGCTCCTACACGCGCAAGATCAAGGAGGCTTTCGTCTCGCTCAAGCTGGTCCGCCAGCAGAGCAAGGAGGAGATCCTCGAGGGCTACCTCAACACGATCTACTTCGGCCGCGGGGCCTATGGCATCGACGCGGCTGCCCAGGCGTTCTTCGCCAAGCCGGCCAAGAAGCTCTCCACCCCGGAGAGCGCGGTGCTGGCCTCGGTGATCAACAACCCCACCCGCTTCGACCCCGCCAACGGTGAGGACTCCGAGGCGGCGCTCCTGCAGCGCTACCGCTACGTCCTGTCCGGGATGGCCGAGTCCGGCAGCATCACCCCCGAGCAGGCCGATCGCCTCGGCAAGGAGCTGCCGGAGTTCCCCGAGATCAAGGGGGAGTCGACGTACGCCGGCCAGCGTGGCCACGCCCTCGAGATGATCAAGCGCGAGCTGGTCAAGCTGGGCTTCTCCGAGCAGGAGATCAACGCCGGCGGCCTGCGGGTCACCACGACCTTGAAGAAGAAGGTCATGCAGGCCAACGAGAAGGCGGTCAAGAACCAGGGGCCGAAGGGCAAGGGCCTGCACGTCGCCACCGCGAGCGTGGAGCCCGGCACCGGTGCCCTGCGCGGCTTCTACGGCGGCCAGGACTACCTCGACTCGCAGATCAACTGGGCCGTCTCGGGTGGCTCGCCCGGCTCGACGTTCAAGCTCTTCGCCCTGGCCGCCGGCCTGGAGGCCGGCTTCTCCCTCAAGGACACCTTCGAGGGGAACTCGCCCTATCGGTTCAAGTCCGGAGGCGGACGGGTGCGCAACCAGGGTGACACCAACTATGGCCGTGTCAACCTGATCCAGGCGACCGAGGACTCGGTCAACACCGCATTCGCGGATCTGACCATGGAGCTCCCCGACGGGCCCAGGGACGTCCTGAAGATGGCCCACAAGATGGGCATCCCGAAGTGGGACAAGTCCCAGACGGGCATGGACCACCTGCGCACCTCGCCCGGCCTCGTGCCGAACGGCCAGATCGCGCTCGGCTCGGCCACGGTCAGCCCGATCAACATGGCCAACGGTTATGCCACGATCGCCAACCGGGGCAAGGTCGCCGAGGTCTACCTGATCGACAAGGTCGTCGACCGCACCGGCGAGGTCCGCTATCGCCACAAGAACAGCACCGAGCGGGTGCTGGACCAGGACCTGGCCGACGACACCTCCTATGCCCTGCAACAGGTGATCAAGTCCGGCAGCGGCACCAAGGCCCTGGCCCTGGGTCGCCCCGCCGGCGGCAAGACCGGCACCGCCACGAACTCCAAGGACAAGGTCTCCTCGTCCTGGTTCGTCGGCTACACGCCGCAGCTGTCCACCGCGGTGATGATCACCAAGGGCACCGGCAACGAGTCGATCGAGGAGGCCGTACAACCCTTCTTCGGTGGCACCTTCCCGACGCTGATCTGGACAGAGGCGATGGAACGGGCGCTGAAGGGTGCCGAGGTCAAGGAGCTGCCGAGCGCCAAGTTCGTCGACGGCGACGCGCCCAGCCGTGGCCACGCGCCGCCGCCCCCGCCGGCGCCGGAGACCAATCAGCCCGAGCCCTCGGAGTCGGCGAGCGAGTCGGCGAGCACCAGCCCGTCGCCGTCGAAGTCAACGCAGGCGCCCAGCACCACGCCCACGCCGTCGAACCCGCCGCCCCCGGACCCGAGCGACCCGTGCACCCTGCTGGGCTGCCCGTCGTCGGGGAGCCCCCAGCCGTCGGAAGAGCCGTCGCCTTCGGGACCACCTGGCCAGAACAGGTCGACTCCCGCCAGCCGTGAGTGAGCCGGGGCCGGACGGACGGGTCCATCCCACCAGGGAGGACCCGGTCGTCGGTGCGCTCAGCGAGTCCGTCGGTGGACGCTTCGGCAGGTACGCCGTGCCGCACCGTTGGTGGACACCAGCCCGTGTGGTCCTCGCCGTGACCGCAGTGGTCTTCGTCCTGGGGATGGTCCAGAAGGTCCCGTGCTACCAGGACACCTGGCGCAACGGCGAGGCCCGCTATTCGAAGATGTGCTATTCGGACATGCCCTACCTCTATGTGGGGCGCGGGTTCGTCGAGCGGATCTGGCCCTACACCGACGACCAGGAGGTCCGGCAGCGCTTCGAGGCGATGGAATATCCGGTCGGGATCTCCTACTTCGCCTGGGGCGCGTCCGTGGTGACGCACTGGATCTCGGGAACGGGTGCGGTCGACGAGCGCTCGAACACCCCCATCGACGTGGTCAGCAACGAGCCTCAGGTGCTCAAGGAGACCAACAACTACGTCGCCGTCAGCGCGGTGATGCTCGGGATCGCGACGCTCCTGGCGGCCTGGTTCCTCGTCGGCGTGCACCGCAGACGACCATGGGACGCGATGGGGTTCGCGGCGGCCCCGGTCCTGGTCTTCAATGCCCTGATCAACTGGGACCTGCTCGCGGTCACTCTCGTCGCCGGTGCCCTGTGGGCATGGTCGCGAGACAAACCCGTGCTCACCGGGGTGATGATCGGCCTCGGCACCGCCACCAAGCTCTATCCACTCTTCCTGCTCGGCGGGGTGCTGGTGATGTGCATCCGGCGACGCGAGTGGGTGCCGTTCGTGGGCGCCACAGCCGCCGCGGTGGTGGCCTGGCTGGCGGCCAACGCGCCGGCGTTCCTGACCGGGCGTGAGGACTGGCAGGTGTTCTGGACGTTCAACTCCGAGCGCGGCGCCGACCTGGGCAGTCTGTGGCTGGTGCTGGCCCAGAACGGGCACGACTTCGGCC
>DATCYH010000549.1:0-2448 GCA_036570405.1 Nocardioides sp. | reverse complement strand
GGAGGGCTTGCCGGACCTGGACCGGGTCCGGAAGCTCCGCCGAAGGGCGCAGGTCGTTGCGCACCACCACGTGGTTGATGCCGTTGCGCGCCAGGTAGCGACTCAGGCCGGGAGACCCGTGACCTTGGTTGAACCGTGCCTCGATCGCATCGAGCATCCGGATGTTGCCCGGGTTGGTCAGGGGCACCGCGTTGCGGACCGCCCACCGGGAGTTGGCGAGGAACTGCATCGGTTCGTCGCGGGGGTTGCCCCACAGGTAGTCCCCGAACGATGAGCCCGGCGCCAGCAGCGCAGCGCCGTTGCCGGGTTGCTCATCGAGCCACTCAGCAGCCTGCACCCAGTAGCCGGGGGTCTCGGCCACGCCTTGGGTGGGCGCGAGACGGGCGCCGAGGGCGGGCATCGCCGCCCCCACCACAGCCACGAGCGCAAGGACGAGCACCGGCGTCCGGGTTGCCCAGGTGAACCTCGGGGCCCCGGTGTCGAGTCGTTCACGCCTGGACTCCGCCGACACCACGTCGAGCAGGATGGCGAGGCCGAGGACCATCGGCAGCCGGATGATCGGATCGAACTTGTGGACGTTCCGGATCGGTGCCAGGACCCCGTCCAACGACCCGTGGAGCACGCTGGCGAACCAGCCCTCGACTGATCCGAGGTGACCCATGGTCACCAGGAACAGCCCGAGCAGGACCGAGAGGACGAGGAAGACGCCATGCGGGTTTCGCCGGCTCGCGATCCCCGCCATTCCGAGCAGGAGCACCAGGCCCGAGTTGAGGGCGAGGTAGCCCAGTGTGATCGTCTGGTTCCCTCCCTGCCACGACCCGTCGACGTACGGCACCCAGGCCGACGTACCGCGCAGCGCGTCGAAGAGCGTCGTGGGGAACGTGGTGACCGACGCGCTCTCGATGAAGTCGAGGAACGGCGGGCTGTAGGCGCCCATCACGAACAACGGGATCAGCCACCACAAGGTGCCCAGCAGGGTGAAGACCGGCCACCAGATGATCATCGTGTTCCGGCGCTTCCCCGGCGCCCGGGTCAGCAGCCACACCACTCCGAGCGGGATGACGGCAAAGGTGGCGGCGGCGTTGACCCCGCCGACCATGGCCACTGCGAACCCGGCCAGTGCAGCCGCTCGCCTTGGGGAGCCGCGCTGGGCGCCGATCACGAGAGGCAACAACACCCACGGAGCGAGCGCACTGGGCCATGCCTCGATCGAGGCCGGCCCGATCGTGGAGAGGATACGCGGCGAGGTCGCATAGGCGAAGGCCGCGATCAACGCCGCGGCATCCGAGCGCACCCCCATCGCCTTGGCCAGCAGTGCGGCGCCGGTGAACGCGGCGCACAGCACCAGCGCCATCCAGAGCCGCTGGACGACCCAGCCGTCCATTCCCAGCAGGTCGCCGAGGACGAAGAACGGCCCCATCGGCCAGAAGTAGCCGTATGCCTGGTTCTGGAGCTGTCCCAGTGCCCCTTCGGGGTCCCACAGGTGCCCAGCGCGCGAGAGGAAGCCGAGCGGATCGGCGACCAGGTCGAACTTGGTGTCGGCCACCAGGAGACCCGGGGCCTGGATGAAGGCCAGGCCAAGGAGGAGCAGGCAGCCAGCTGCCACACGCATCCGGAACCGGGCGGTCGCGACGGGGGACGTCCGCGGAATCGATTCCTCGGACGCGGGAGTGTCCATCACTTCTTCCGGAGGACGATGACCAGGTTCCAGGTGACGATCTCGCGCAGCACAGGGACCTTGAGCATCCAGTAGCTCCAGCGTGGGTTGTAGCGGGGAATGACGTCGAGCACTTCACCGCCGGTCTGTCGCGCTGCCCAGTCGATTCCGGCCTGCACGGTCACGGCATACATCGAGGTGCCGAAGAGGTTCTTCGGCTCCCTGCCGTGCTTGCGACGGAAACGACGAGCTGCGCGCGCGCCACCCAAGTAGTGCCACGGCGAGGTCTCGTGCCCGCCCCAGGGACCGAACCAGACCGTGTAGCTGATGAACACGAGGCCACCCGGCTTCGTCACCCGCACCATCTCCTCGGCCATCCGCCACGGCTCGGGGACGTGCTCCAGCACGTTCGAGGAGTAGGTGACGTCCAGGCAGGCGTCGCGGAACGGGAGCTCCATCCCGCTGCCCAGCACCGTGCGGTCGGGAATGTCCCCGCCCATGCCGGCCAGCTCACCCGCATCGGCATCGAGGGAGAAATAGGTGGATCCGGCGGCCTCGAAGGCGTCGCGGAAGTAGCCCGGCCCGCCTCCCACGTCGAGGAGCAGCGCGCCGTCGAGGGTGGTGTACGTCGAGAGCTGGCCCACGGAGTCCTGGGCGATGGCGCTGTAGAAACGCGCGGGATCGGGCTGCTCGAAACGGAACGCGGTGAACAGTCGCAACGACCTGCGCAGGGTGGCGCGCCACGACCGGCTCCCGGCGGTCGACGACTCAGCATTGTGTGACACGCGCAG
>DATCYH010000548.1:0-2047 GCA_036570405.1 Nocardioides sp. | reverse complement strand
GCAGGAGCGTGAAGTCGTTGATCGACTCCCACCAGGTCTCGATCCAGCCGGTCAATCGCTGCGCATCGCTCATGGGCGGAAGCCTAGCGGCCGGGGCTCACCGGGTCAGCCGGCCAGCACCCGGTTCACGAACACATCGAGCTGCTCGCGCACCCGCTCCACCCGGGCCTCGAGCGTCAGGGTCTCCCGGATCGTCGCCGCCGACGGCACCCTCTTGCCTCGCGCATAGAGCGAGCAGGCAAGGTCACGGCACATGTAGAGGCCGGTCGAGTCGCCCTTCTTGCCCGCCGCCCCGGTCTTCGGGGCGACCGCGAGGCAGACCGCGTCGCCACTGTGTTGGGTGACGCAGACCTGGCACAGCTTGGTGCGGCGTACGGTCCGGTCCGAGGGCGAGGACTGGCGCAGCAGCAGTCCCACCGGACCGTCGACCCGTCGGAGCACGAGATAGGCACGGTTCGATCCGGACGGGTCGGCCCAGCCGAGGAAGTCCAGGTCCTGCCATGGAACCTCGTCCAGATCGGGCAGGCCGGCCCGCTTCGCCTCCCCCTTGGTGCAGTTGACGAAGGACGCCCGGATCTCTGGTTCGGTCAACGGTTCCATCACGTCAGCCTAAGTGCGCTTTCGCCAGCAGGGACAATGGTTTTCGTGACGACGACTCCACGCGTGCGCGCCCCCGAGCTCCGCGGCCGCGGCTGGCTCAACACCGCCGGCCCGCTGACCCTGCGCGAGCTCCGCGGACGCTTCGTGCTGCTCGACTTCTGGACCTTCTGCTGCATCAACTGCCTGCACGTCCTCGACGAGCTGCGCCCGGTAGAGGAGGAGTTCGCCGACGAGCTGGTCGTGATCGGGGCGCACTCGCCGAAGTTCGTGCACGAGGCCGATCCGGACGCGCTCCGGGCTGCGGTCGAGCGCTACTCGGTGCACCATCCGGTCCTCGACGACCCGGAGCTGATCACCTGGCAGGCCTATGCCGCCCGTGCCTGGCCGACCCTGGTGCTGATCGACCCGGAGGGGTACGTCGTCGCGCACTACGCCGGTGAGGGCCATGCGCATGCGATCAGTGCGCTGCTTCGAGAGCTGATCGAGGAGCACCGCTCGCGCGGCACCCTGCAGCCGGGCGACTCGCCCTACCTCACGCCGGAGCCTGAGGGCACCGACCTGCGCTTCCCGGCCAAGGCGGTGGCCCTGCCGGACGGTGACTTCCTCGTCGCCGATGCCGGGCACGACGCCGTGGTCAGGCTGACGGCGACGATGGAGGTGACTGCCCGCTTCGACGGTTTCCGCGAGCCCAACGGGCTGTGCCTGCTGCCGTCCGAGGTCGCCGAGGAGATCGGGTATGACGTCGTGGTCGCCGACACGGTCGGGCACCGGCTGGTGGGTCTCACCCTTGCGGACGGCTCGACGCGCGTGCTGGCCGGTGACGGACGCCAGTGGATGCAGGGTGACGGGACGGATCGCCTCTCCAGCCCGTGGGACGTGGCCTGGTGGCAAAACCGGGTCTGGATCGCGATGGCCGGAATCCACCAGCTCTGGACCTTCGATCCGCTCACCGGATCGGTGGAGGTGGCCGCCGGCACCACCAACGAGGGCCTGCTCGACGGTCCCCTCGACGAGGCTTGGTTCGCGCAGACCAGCGGCCTCGCCGCCGACGGGGACACGTTGTGGCTGGTGGATTCCGAGACCAGCTCGCTGCGCCGGATCCGCAACGGCGCCGTGGAAACGATGGTCGGGGAGGGACTCTTCGACTTCGGTTTCGTCGACGGTGAGCGCGCGACGGCTCGCCTGCAGCACCCGCTCGGCGTCACCGTCCTTCCCGACGGCACGCTCGGGATCGCCGACACCTACAACGGGGCCGTACGCCGATTCGACCCGACGACCGGGCTGCTCTCCACCATCGCAAGTGGCTTGTCCGAGCCGAGCGGCCTGGTGCTGGCGGGCGAGACGGCGTACGTCGTGGAGTCTGCCGCCCATGTCCTCGCCCCGCTCGACCTGAGCTCGAGCGCGGCGGACTCGGGGATGGAGACCCGGACCCAGCGACCGGTCACCG
>DATCYH010000547.1:0-2301 GCA_036570405.1 Nocardioides sp. | reverse complement strand
TTCTCGGGGGGAGCGAAGTCGGCGTCATAGGGCAGCGACGGGTCGCAGCGCACGCCGAAGTAGTTCTGCACCCGGCGCTCGGTGGGCAACCCGTTGTCGTCCCAGCCCATCGGATAGAAGATCGTCTTGCCCTGCATCCGCTGGTAGCGAGCGATCAGGTCCGGGTGCGTGTAGGAGAAGACGTGTCCGACGTGCAGCGATCCGGAGACCGTCGGCGGCGGCGTGTCGATCGAGTAGACGTTCTCGCGCGGCTGGGTGCGGTCGAAGGCATAGACCTGGTCGGCCTTCCACCGCTCGGACCACTTGGTTTCCAGACCCTCGAGCGCCGGCTTGTCCGGTACGACGACGCCGCGTGGCTGGGCGGACGTCGTCTCGGACAGGTCGGCGTTCTGCGGGTTCTCAGTCATGCGCGTGATCTTAGTTGTGCCCCTCGCGGGCAGGAAAACGTGTTCCCCCGCCGGTCACCAGACGAGGACTGGTTTGACCACCTTGCCGGTGAGCACGTCGGCTGCCGCGTCGTTGATCTGGTCGAACGGATAGGTGGTGATCAGCGAGTCGACGTCGAACGCGCCACTCGCGGCGAGCTCGAGCAGGCGCGGGATCATCACCTTGGGGTCAGAGTCACCTTCGACCGAGCCGCGCACGACCTTGCCGTTCATCATCAGGTCGACCGCGTCGAGCTCGAACATGGGTGCGCCGAGGCCGAGGACCACCATCTCGCCTCGGGGTCGCAGGGCTGCCACGGCGTCCTTGATCACGGCAGCGACACCGGTGGTGTCCACGGAGTGCGACGCGCCACCGCCGGTGAGCTCCTTGATCCTGTCGACCAACGAGGTCTCACCGAGGTCGGCGGGGTTGAGCGGGATCGCCCCGTGCGTGGCCGCGACGTCGAGACGCGCGGCCTGCAGGTCGACAGCGATCACCGTGCCGACTGACTCGGCGCGGGCGGCCGCGAGGGCAGCGACGCCGACAGCGCCCACGCCGTACACCACGAGCGAGTCCTCGGGCCCGGGCTGAAGCACGTTGAGGACGGTGCCGGCTCCGGTCTGGAAGGCGCACCCGTAGGGGCCGAGCCGGGCCAGGTCGAGCGACTTGTCGACCACGACGAGGTTGTCGGCACTGGCAATCGCGTGCCGGGCGAAGGTCGACTGGCCGAAGAACGAACCGTAGAGCGGCGCGTCGTTGCGGGTGTAGGTGGTCGAGCCGTCCGGCCGGAAGCCCATGTAGTTGAGCACCACGGTCTCCGAGCAGTAGCCCGGACCCAGGCCCATGCAGTTCTCACACGTCCGGCCGGAGTTGAAGCTGGCCACCACGTGGTCACCTACGGCGATGCCGGTGACGTCTGCACCGACCGCCTCGACGACGCCGGCGCCCTCGTGCCCGAAGACGCGCGGGAACATCTCGGCCGGCAGGGTGTCGCGCACCGAGAGGTCGGTGTGGCACAGGCCGGTCGCGACAACACGGAGCAGGACCTCGTCGGCGCGCGGTTCGGTGAGCTCGACCTCCTCGAGGACGAAGTCGCCACCGGGGGACTCGACAAGTGCTGCGGTGGTCCTCATTCGCGCTCCAGCCAGAAGTAGTAGAGATCGGAGATGCCGTACGTCGACTGCAGCTTGCCGTTCATGATGCCCATCAGGGTGTTCTCGTCCACGGCCTTGAAGTGGTCGAAGACGGGCAGCCGGTCATAGACCATGGTCGCGGTGACCTCTCCGCGGAACTCGAGGTTCCACAGGCTGGCGCCGCCGCCGCCGGCTGCCTTCTCGTTGGCCACGAGCTGGTCCGCTTCGTCACGACACACGATGGGCGTGACGTCGAGCGGGGCGTCGAACCACTTGCCGTGCCATCGCGACTTGGTGAGCACGGTGGAGACCACGTGCCCGGTGGCGAAGTCGCCTCCGGTCCAGTGCCCCAGGATGTCGGGTACGTCGACTGGCGCGAGGTCGGCCCAGAGTGCGTCGAGGTCGTCAGGCGTGGGGGAGGGCGCGTCGCGGAGCTCCCGGAATCTGTCGAGGACTGCTGGCATGCGGTCAACCTATGACGATGACAGCAAGACTGTCATCGTTGGTGATCACCCACTGGACTGCGCGGCAACCCGATCGGACGGGCGGAGGGGCAGGGACGACCGAAGGGGCCGCGCTGCGCACTGACGCCTAGACTGGAGGCGATGAATGACGACTTCTCGACTGCCCAGTCCGCGGCCCGCACCGCGCAGTCCTTCGCCGAGGCGGAGGATGCCCTGCTGTCCCGTTGGCCGGAGACGAAGCTGGACCCGTCGCTGGACCGGATTCGTGCTTTCCTCGA
>DATCYH010000546.1:0-2820 GCA_036570405.1 Nocardioides sp. | reverse complement strand
CCGCGCACGGTGCCCATTCCGCCGACGACGACGTAGAGGATGATGGTGATTACAAGCACCGGCGAGGCAAACTGGTGCGGGTCGATGAAGACCATGTGGCTGGCATAGAGGGTCGCGAGCACACTGGTGAGTACGGCGCTGAGCACCATCGCCGCAGTCTTGTTCCAGAACAGGTTGATCCCAAGCGACGCTGCCGCAGCCTCATCATCGCGAATCGCCTTGAGGTAGTAGCCGAACTTCGACCGCGAACACCAGCCGCAGATCGCGACCACCACGATGGTCAACGCCAGGGAGGCCCACAAGGTCTCATTGAGACCCTCGAGTCCGAGCCCGCCCTCACCGCGTTGGTTCCACACCACACCGGCCGCCGACCCAAGGGGTTCGGAGGACGTGACGATGAGCAGGCCGACTTCGCCCAGCGCAAGGGTGACCAGGGCGAAGGAGAGCGGCGGCACCGACCTGCTGAACGTCATCAGCGAGATGACGAAGGCAAGGGCGGCCGAGAGCACCACCGCAGTCAGCACCGACGCCCAGACGTTCCAGCCGTGCAGCGAAACCAGGGCTCCCACCGTGGTCCCGCCCAGGGCCATGAACAGGCTGTGCCCGATGGAGAACTGGCCGGCCATGCCCCCGATCAGGTTCCAGGCGCTGGACAGCCCGATGAACACGAGGGTCAACACGAGGATGCCCACATAGTAGGGATTCAGCCACATCGGTGAGGTGGCCGTGGCGACGATGGCCGCCAAGGTGGCGACGATCCAAAAGCTCTTGATTCCCATCACGCGTCACTCCGCTTTGCCAGCAGGCCCTTGGGCCGCACGAGTAGGACCAGGACCACCAGGGCGTACGGAAGAATGAACCCGTAGGAACCCGACACGTAGATCGCCCCGACGCTCTCGGAGAGACCGAGCAACATGCCTCCGAGCAACGCGCCGAACAGGTTCCCGATCCCGCCGACATAGAAGGCGATGATCGCGACGATCGCGTAACCGAGGCCGTTCGACGGGTGGATCCCGGTGCCGGGCACCAGCAACACTCCAGCCAAGGCGGCCAGTGCCACGCCGAGCCCGAAACCGACGACCCGGACCCGGTTGATGTTGATCCCGACGAGTTGCGCCCCGTGGGGATTCTGGACGACCGCACGAACGCTCCGTCCGTGATAGGTGCGGCTCAGGGCGACGAAGAGCAGGGCGGTTGCGATCAGCGCGACCCCGAAGGCGACTGCCTCCTTGGCCTCGATGACCACCGTGCCAAGCTCGAAGGACTTGCCGTCGACGGCGGCGTGGATTCGCTGGAACTGGCCACCCTGGCTCAGCAGCAACGCGCCTTCGAGGAAGAAGAGCAGACCCAAGGTGGCTTGCGCGACAGTGAGGATCGGCGACCCGGTGAGCCTGCGGAAGATCAACAGATAGAGGCCCATTCCGATGACGAACATGAGCGGTACGACGATCAACCCGGCGAGATAGGGGTCGACTCCCAGGTTCCTCCCCAGGATGAGGGTGAGGTACATGCTCAGGACCACCAGATGTCCGTGAGCAAAGTTGAGGACACCACTGACCGCGTGGATCACAGCCAGGCCCAGGGTGATCAGCGCATAGACGGCACCGATCATGATGCCCTGCGCGAGTGCATCGGCTAAGAGGTTCATTTTCTTCTCTCCTACAGTCCGAGATACGCCATCCGGGCAGTCGGGTCGCTCCGCAGAGCATCCGCTGTTCCGGCAGTGACGACCCGTCCCTGTTGCAGGACATAGGCGAAGCGGGCATGGGCAAGTGACACGTGCAGGTTCTGCTCGACCAGCAGGATGGTGACCCCGGACTGGTTGAGCACGGTGAGCGCGTTGAAGATCGCTTCCACGATGAGCGGGGCGAGTCCGAGTGACGGCTCGTCGAGCATGAGTAGCTTCGGGCGACCCATCAGGCCACGGGCAATGGCAACCATCTGCTGCTCGCCCCCGGAGAGCGAACCGGTGAGCTGGTTGCGGCGTTCCTTCACCCGCGGGAAGAGAGCGAAGGCCTCGTTGAGCCGCTCCGGGTCCGGCCCGGCCCTGCCGGCTCCGAGAAGAATGTTCTCGTGGACGGTCATCTCGGAGAAGAGTTGGCGCCCCTCCGGCACCTGGATCAGACCCTCACGGGCCCGCTGGTACGGCGCCATCCTGGTGATGTCGGCGTCATTGAAGTGAATCCGGCCGCCGCGTGCGGGCACCGGTCCACTGATGCAGTTGATCAGCGTGCTCTTGCCGGCGTTGTTGGAACCGAGCAGACACGTGAAGTCTCCCGGTTCGACAGCGAGATCGACGCCATGGATGACGTCGGAGTCCGCGTACCCCGCACTGATCCCCTCAAGCTTCAAGACTGTCATCGACGCCTCCTAGGTAGGACTCCTGGACTGCCTTGTTCTCGACGATCTCGCTCGGCGTGCCGGTGGCGATGCGCCGCCCGAAGTCGAGCACCACGATCTGGTCGGCCAGGGACATGACGATCGGCATCACGTGCTCGACGAGCAGGAAGGTCATCCCCCGGTCGCGCAGTCGTTCGATGGCCGCGATCGGCAACCCGCACTCGACCCGGTTGAGGCCGCCCATGATTTCGTCGAGCATGATCATCTTCGGTTGCAGAGCGACGCACTTGCCGAGCTCGACCATCTGCCGCTGGGGCAGGGAGAGCTCGTTGGGGCGTCGGTCCCCCTGCTCAGCAAGGCCGACCTCCTCGAGCACCTGATCTGCCAGCGCCCGGGCAGCGGCCCCGCTCTCGCGCAGCATCGTGGCGGTGAGCAGAATCTGTCGGACGGTCATGCTCGGGAAGAGGCGTGCGCTCTGGA
>DATCYH010000545.1:0-3938 GCA_036570405.1 Nocardioides sp. | reverse complement strand
GGTGGTGAACGGGGAACTCAAGGCCGTGATGGCCGACATGGACCCCGCAAGCCTGCCGAGTGTCTTCGAAGGGGTCTTGGTGCCCGGAGGCGACGTCTCCTCGGCGCAGGTGGTCGGAGTCCGTCCGGACGGCGAGCGCGCCATCGGTGAGGCCGTCTACCAGACGCCTGCGGGCGCAATTGGCCTGCGCTCTGGCTGGTTCCACGACGGGACCGCCTGGAAGGCCGATCAGCTGGAGAACTGTGAGCCCGCCTCATGAGCACCGTCGTCCCAGGTGAGGTGTTGCCCACCGGCCCGGCTCCGGACGGCAACGACACCGACTTCTGGAAGAGCCTGCGCGACGGGCGGCTCGTCCTGCCGCGCTGCGCCGACTGCGGAGAGTGGCGTGCGCTCGGGCGACCGATCTGCGCATCGTGCTGGTCCTTTGCCACCACCTGGTCAGAGGTCGATCCTGCGGGCACGGTCTTCTCCTGGATCCGCACTCACCGAGCATTCATGAGCGAGCTGGATGTCGATGTGCCCTATGTGACGGTCCTGGTGGAGCTCGACGAAGCGCCGGTCCGCCTCCTTGGCATCCTGCGCGGTGAGCAGGGTCGTGACCCTGTCATCGGTGAGCGCGTCGCCGGACTGATCGAGCACCCGGTGAATGCCGAATGGCCGGTCCTGCGTTGGCACTCGGCTGACGGCACCGGGGCCGCGGCATGACGTTCCGAGGAGCGACTGCTGTCGCTGGCATCGCAGAACTGCACCACCCGCGGGGCAAGGCGCCGGCAGGGGAGCGGGTGCTGACCCTCGAGGCAATCCTCGCTGCCTGTCGGGATGCGGGGATCTCCCCTCGCGACATCGACGGCTTCACCTCCTATGCCGGAGGACAGCTCAACGGCCCGCAACTGGCCGCGGACCTGGGGATCCGCGAGCTGCGTTGGTCGACCATGGTCTGGGGCGGTGGCGGTGGCGGCGCAGCTGCGACCATCGGCGCTGCCGCAGCTGCCGTGGCCACGGGACAGGCCGAGTGTGTCGTCGCCGTCCGCGGGATGTCGCAGGAGGACACGGGGCGACTCGGCTATGCGAAGTACTACTTCGACAACTCCTACCTGCCGCATGGGGTCGCCACCCCGGCTCACGTCTGTGCGCTGCGAACGCAGAGGATGCTCGAGCACGACGGGGTGCCGCGCAGCGCCATGCAGAACCTGGTGCTCGCGGCCTATCACCATGCGCAGCAGAACCCGACCGCAGCGGGACACGGCCGTCCGCTCGACGAGGCGAAGTATGCCGATTCCCCCCTGATCGTGGAGCCCTTCCATCTCTTCGACTGCTCGCGCGAGAACGACGGAGCCGTCGCGCTGGTGATCACCAGCGCCGAGCGCGCTGCCAGCTTGGATGCAAAGCCGGCCTACATCCTGGCCTCGGCGCAGGGTGCCCCCGGCGGCTATTCGGCGCTCAACGAGAACGACGGTTTCTAGACCTCGGCCGGCTTTGCCAACGGTGCCAGGGGCCAGGGCGTCGCGTCGCGGTTGTGGCAGCAGGCCGGCCTCAAGCCCTCGGAGGTCGACGTCGCGCAGGTTTATGAGAACTTCAGTGGTCCTGCTGTGGCCTCGCTGATCGACCACGGACTGTGCCCTTCCGGCCAGGCTGCTGGCGACTTCATGACCGTGGAGAACCTGACCGCCCCGAGCGGCAGCCTCCCGATCAACACCTCTGGCGGCAACATCGCGGACTCCTTCATCAACGGGATGGGGCTCTCGGTGGAAGCCGTGCGCCAGATCCGCGGCACCTCGACCAACCAGGTCGCCGGTGCCGAGACCTCCTTGTTCATCGGTGGCCCGATGGCCCCGCTCGTCAGCTCGGTCCTCTTCGGGGCCGACACAACCCTCCAGGGACGGCCATGACACTGATCCGAGAAGAGCTCTTCATCGACGGGGAGTGGGTGGCTCCACAAGGGGGTGCCACGTCCGAGGTGATCGAAGCGTCCACGGGGCAGGTGTTCGGCGCCGCGGCGATGGCGAGCTCGGCCGACATCGACAGGGCTGTTGCGGCCGCGCGGGCCGCCCTGACCGGGCCGTGGGCTGCGCTGTCGCCCTCCGAACGAGCCGGTCTGATCGGAGCATTCGCTGCGGAGCTGAAGTCGCGCGGGCGTGACACCGCAGCATTGGTCAGCCGGGAGAACGGCATGCCGATCGCGCTCTCCGGAATCGTCAACGGCATGGCGCCGTTCGCGATCACCGGTTACTACGCGAAGCTCGCTGCCGGAATCGTGTCCGAGGAGGAGCGGTCGAGCCCGACCGGGGGCTCGACCCTGGTGTTGCGGCAACCGGTGGGAGTGATCGCAGCGATCACACCGTGGAACTATCCGCAGGCCCTGGCGATCATGAAGATCGCCCCCGCTCTGGCTGCGGGGTGCACCGTCGTCTTCAAGCCGCCGCCGGAGACGGCCTTGGACGCCTTCGTCCTGGCCGACGCGGCGCAGGCCGCCGGGATCCCGGCCGGGGTGTTCAATGTCGTGCCGGGCGACCGTGATGCTGGCGACCACCTCGTGCGGCACAGCGGAGTCGACAAGGTCGCATTCACCGGCTCAACCGGCGCCGGTCGAGCGATCGGGGCCACCGCCGGCGGACTCTTGCGGCCGGTCACCCTCGAGCTCGGAGGCAAGTCGGTCTCGTTGATCGCGAAGGACGCGGACCTGTCCCTCTTCGCCTCGAAGCTCCTTGAGGTGTCGTTGCCCAACAACGGACAGACCTGCCATGCCGCGACCCGGATCCTCGCACCCCGATCCCGATACAACGAGGTGGTCGACGCGGTTACCGCGACGGTCGCCGGACTCGTCGTCGGTGACCCGCTCGACAAGGCCACCCAGATCGGCCCCGTGGTCTCGGCCGCCCAGCGCGATCGCGTCCTGGGGTACGTCGAGCAGGGGAAGTCGGTGTCTCGGCTCACGACCGGAGGAAAGGCCGTGGATCGCCCGGGGTGGTTCGTCGAGCCCACGGTGTTCGTGGATGTCGACAACTCCTCGGTCATCGCCCAGGAGGAGATCTTCGGACCGGTGCTCTGCGTGACCCCCTATGACGACGAGGACCACGCCGTCACGATTGCCAACGACTCCGACTTCGGTCTCGGCGGGGTGGTCTGGAGCGCGGACGAGGAGCACGGACTGGCCCTGGCCAGACGGATCGAGAGCGGAACCGTGGGCGTCAACCACTACGAGCTGCACATCAATGCGCCGTTCGGCGGAATCAAGTCGAGTGGCCTCGGCCGCGAGCTGGGTCCCGAGGGGCTCGAGCCCTATCTCGCCACCAAGTCGATCTATCGGCGCTGACCGGGAGCGCTCTCCCGGACCGAGTCCCCGCGAAGGAGATCCGTGTGCCGTCCCGGTCTGACCGGGGCGGCACACGTCTTCCGGGAGGTCGACCGGATGCGACCACAGTCAGCGCAGGAGATCCTTCTGGACGATCTCCATCATGATCTCGTTCGTCCCGCCATAGATCCGCTGGACACGGGCGTCCAGGAATGCCCGGGCGACGGGATATTCGATCATGTAACCGTAGCCACCGTGGAGTTGCACGCCAGCGTCGATGACATCATGCTGCAGTTGCGTCGCCCACGCCTTCGCCTTGGCGGCGTCGATCGCGCTCAGTGAACCCTGGTTGTGCTCGCGCACGCAGCGGTCGATGTAGGCACGCGAGACCTCGGTGGCGGTGCGGAGATGGGCGAGCTGGTGCGCGGGTTGCTGGAAGTCGGCGATCCGCTTCCCGAACGCGGTCCGTTCCTTGACGTAGTCGATGGTCCAGGTCAGGACCGCCTCGGCGGAAGCCTGACCGGCGATCGCAATGCCGAGTCGTTCCAGAGGAAGACTCTGCTTCAGATAGTGCAGTCCGTTTCCGATCTCACCGAGCAGGTTGCTCTCGGGGACGAGCACGCTGTCGAAGAAGAGTTCCGCCGTG
>DATCYH010000544.1:0-3669 GCA_036570405.1 Nocardioides sp. | reverse complement strand
GCTCCACCGCCGGAACGCAATCCATCGACATCGCCACGTCTGCGGCAACTCAGACCTGGTCAGAGAAGTTCAGCCTCACCGGCGTGACCTGCGGCGGCTGCGCCGGCAAGGTCACCGAGGCAGTCTCCAAGGTGGACGGCGTCGACCGCGCCGAGGTCGACGTCGCTTCCTCATCGCTCACAGTTCACGCGACCACGCCGGTCGAGCGCGCCAGCGTCGCTGCCGCCGTCGAAGCAGCCGGTTACGGGCTGAGCTGACCCGGCCCCCGGCGGGCGCCTGGCCCTTGGAATGACGAAAGGCTGGTGACCGGACCTCAACGGTCGGGTCGCCAGCCTTCGGCTACGGGCGGAGTCAGGAGCCGAGCATCGTCTTCATCTGGCCAATCTCATCGTCCTGTGCAGTGATGATCGTGTCGGCCAGTTCGACCGCGTCAGCAAACTCGCCGTCATCCTTCTCGGCCTTGGCCATCTCGATCGCGCCCTCATGGTGCTCGATCATCATCTCCAGCCACATTCGTTCGAACGCAGGCCCTTGTGCGGCCCCAAGGGCCTCCATCTCCTCGGCGCTCATCATTCCCGGCATGTCGGAATCCATCTCCATGTCACCGTCACCGTGAGCGTTTGCGTGGTCACGCATCGTCTCGGGAACCGGCTGGGACCAGTCCTGGAGCCAGTCGACCAACGTCTCGATCTCGGGCCCTTGAGCCATGCGGATCTGCTCAGCAAGGGCCGTCAACTCGGGTGAGACCTGCTTCCCCTCAATCAGGTCGACCATGCTCAGCGCCTGCGCGTGGTGCTGGATCATCTCAGTGGCGAAGTCCACGTCGGCCTGATTGAAATCCTCGTTCTCGGCGATCTTCGAGGCCGAGCCGCCGTGGCCGTCTTGGCTGTTGTCGTTGCCGCAGGCGGCGAGGGTGAATGCGGTGGTGAGCGCGATGAGCAGCGCCATGAGCTTCTTGATCATGAACTTCCTTCTGGTGGGATCGGACGCCAAGTTGTTGCCGGCCGGTTGATGTGTGCCTGGCTATTTCACGTAATTGAGAGCGATCATCATTCCGGCCTCGGCGTGGTAGATGTTGTGGCAGTGGGCCATCCAGTCGCCGGGATTGTCGGCGTCGAGGTCGACATCGATGCTGCGCATCGGCGCGATGAGGACGGTGTCCTTGCGCAGCCCGTTGGGTAGGGCGAAGGTGTGGCCGTGCAGGTGCATGGGATGGGTCATCGTCGTCATGTTCATCATCCGGAGCCGCACCCGGTTTCCCCGCGTGAGGGAGATCGGAGTGTTCTGCCCGAAGGGCTTGCCGTTGACCGCCCACGAGTAGGGCTGCATCTGGCCTGAGAGGTGGAGCATCTGTTGGTCGTCGGGATCCTTGGGGTCCAGGCGTGAGGATTCAGCGGGCCGGAGGTCGGTGCCCATCAGCACCTGTCCGCTGAGCTCGCGTGGAGTCGTGTCGTCCGCGGGCGCTCGTCCGGGGCCGGTGCGGACGAGGGCGCGGGCAATACCCTTCTTTCCGACCGGGGTCGCGACGAGCGGGAACACTCCGTCGTCCAGGGTCACCTCGACGTCGTACCGCTCCCCCATGCCGATGTAGAACGCGTCCGTCGTGACTGGCTCCACTGGCCACCCGTCCGTGGCGGTGACGGTCATCTGGTGTCCACCCATGGCGACGGCAAAGATGGTGTCGGAACCGGCGTTGATGACTCTCATCCGCACTCGCTGGCCGGGCTTCGCGCGCAACACGTCGGGATCAGCCGGGGCGCGGCCGTTGATCACGTAGTGGGGGTAGGCGACGTCACCAGCGTCGCCGAAGGGCTGCGCGCCGTCCCTTGCCATGCCTCGCATGGCCCCATGGTCCATCCCCTCCATGCTTCCATGGTCCATGCCGCCGCCTTGTCCACCGGTGAGCTTGGTGAACACCTCGTCGGGAGTGGTGCCGGTGCCGTCGATCCAGTCATCGAGTACGACGACCCATTCGGCGTCATAGCGGCCGGGTTCAGACGGGTCGTCGATGATCAGCGGGGCATATAGTCCGCGATCGAGTTGCACCCCGACATGGGGATGGAAGAAGTAGGTGCCGGGATCAGGCGCGGTGAACTCATAGGTGTACGACGTCCCTGGCTTGATCGGGTCCTGCGTTTGCCCGGGAACACCGTCGGCGACGTTGCGCAGTCGGATGCCGTGCCAATGGATCGTCGTGTCGTCGGGCAATTGGTTGTCCACGGTGACCCGAAGCATGTCGCCGGCCTTCGCGCGCAGCAGTGGGCCCGGCGCGGTGTCACCATAGGCCCAGGTATCGACCGTGACCCCGCCCAGGTCAAGGGTGGTCGGCTTGGCGACCAGCGACTGGGAGACCACCCTCTGACCCGCGGACGGAGTCAGCGAGGGCGTAGCGCCAATCGGTCTGGCCGCGGGGCTCGGGTCATTCGAGCACCCCGCGAGTACCATCGTGCCGGCGGTGGCGAGACCGCCGAGCAGGAACGCACGGCGCGACGCAGCGGGCTGCGAAATGGCTCGGCTGGCATTCAAGTCTGTGGAACTCCTTCCGGGTGCCGATGTCCGATGACTTTCAGTGGCCGTCGCTGATGAGACGCCGCGCGGCGGTGTAGTCATCCGTGCTGATGTCCCCACGCGCCAAGCGGGCGTCGAGTTCAGCCAAAGCACTGCGCGAGGGGAAGGACCCGGGGCGCCTTCCGTTGAAGTTGAAGGAGTGCCGCACCAGCAGGGCCACCAGGACCCACAGGGCGATCAAACCCAAGATCATCACCGCCCACATCGGCCAGCCCATGCCGTAGTTGTCGTGCCACATCTTGGTTTGGCTCCCTTCGTTCCTGACCTGAGACAACTATCGCGCTCGCCTCTGACGGAGGGATCCCCGTTTGACGAAGATCCGATCAAGATTCCTGCCCTGAGCCGTGGGTGGCGGCAGCTCACCCGGGAGACTGGTCCCATGACTCACCCGCCTGCAGACACTGCGCCCACCGCCGGCGATGTCTTGGTCGTCGACGATGAGGAGCCCCTCGCCCGGGTGGTGGCCTCCTATCTTGAGGCCGCTGACTTTTCGGTACGACTTGCGCACACTGGCCCCGATGCAGTCGCGATGGTCGCCCAGGATCCCGACGTCGTCATCCTCGATCTGGGGCTGCCCGGCCTGGATGGCGTCGAGGTCTGCCGTCAGATCCGGACTCGATCGGATTGCTACATCCTGATGTTGACCGCTCGCAGTGAAGAGCTCGACAAGCTGATCGGGCTCTCGGTGGGCGCTGACGACTACATGACCAAACCCTTCAGCCCGCGCGAGCTCGTGGCACGGGTCCAGGTGCTGATGCGTCGCCCCCGTGCCGGCGCACCGGCTCCGGCAGCAGATCTTCCCGACCCGGTCCGAGTCGGGCCGTTGAGCATCGATCTCCACGTTCGGGAGGTGCTGCTCGATGGAACTGTCATCGACCTCACCCGCACCGAGTTCGATGTCTTGGCCGCGCTCGCAGCGCAGCCACGTATGGCGTTTGGGCGTCTGCAGATCCTGCAGTCGGCATGGGGGCCGTCATGGGTGGGCGATGAGCATGTGGTCGACGTCCACGTCGGACACATCCGTCGAAAGCTGAACGACGACCCCGCCTCGCCTCGGTTCATCGAAACCGTGCGCGGCGTGGGCTACCGATTGGGCAGGGG
>DATCYH010000543.1:0-3715 GCA_036570405.1 Nocardioides sp. | reverse complement strand
ATCGGCATGGGCACCCGCTTCCTGCTCACCCAGGACAGCTCGGTCCCGCAGGCGGTCAAGGATCTCTACCTCTCCCACGACGTCAACGGCACGGTCGTGACCGACAAGGTCGACGGCATGCCGCACCGGATGCTGCGCACTGCACTGGTCGAGGAGATCGAGGAGTCCAGTCGCCTCAAGCGTCTCGTGCCGACGCTGAAGCGAACCCTGGAGTTCAAGAAGATGTCCGAGATGAGCTGGGCCGCCCTGGCCCGCGACGGCCGCGAGATGAAGAAGAACCAAGGCCGTTCGCTGGCCCAGATGACCCTCGCCGCGAACACGCCGATGATGCTCAAGGCGGGACTGGTCGAGGGCGACACCAACGCCGGTGTTCTGGCCTCTGGTCAGGTGGTCGGGGTCCTCGACGACCTGCCGACCTGCGATGAGCTGATCAGCCGTGTGGTCGCCGAGGCGGTCGAGTGCCTGCAGCGCTCGCACTCCTACATCTGATCAACCAGCACGAAACGTACCGGCCCGGATGGAGTCTCCATCCGGGCCGGTCGTGTGTTCAGGGTGTCGACCCCTGGCGCTCAGAGGCGCTCGATGATCGTCACGTTCGCCTGGCCGCCGCCCTCGCACATGGTCTGCAGGCCGAACCGGCCACCGGTGCGCTCGAGCTCGTTGAGCATGGTGGTCATCAACCGGGTGCCGGTGGCACCGATCGGGTGACCGAGCGCGATCGCGCCGCCGTTGACGTTGACCTTCTCGTGCGGTGCACCGGTCTCCTGCATCCAGGCCAGCACGACGCTGGCGAACGCCTCGTTGCACTCAAAGAGGTCGATGTCGTCGATCGTCATCCCTGCCTTGGCCAGGGCGTGCTTGGTGGCCGTGATCGGTCCGGTCAGCATCCAGATCGGGTCATCCCCACGCACGGACAGGTGGTGGATCCGGGCCCGCGGGGTCAGTGAGTGGTCCTTCACTGCCTGCTCGGAGGCGATCAGCATCGCGGACGAGGCGTCGCAGATCTGCGAGGCGACGCCGGCGTGGATGCGCCCGCCGGGCAGCAGGGTCTGCAGCTCGGCCATCTTCTCCAGCGAGGTCTCGCGGGGGCACTGGTCGACCTCGAAGACGGACCCGTCCTCGAGGGTGACCGGGGCGATCTCGTTCTCGAACCGGCCCGCGGCGATGGCTGCCTTGGCACGCTTGTGGGAAGCGAGCGCGAATTCCTCCATCTGCTCGCGGCTGATGTCCCACTTCTCCGCGATCATCTCGGCGGAGTTGAACTGGGAGACCTCCACATCGCCATAGCGGGCGCGCCAGCCCGGCGACTCGGCGAAGGGGGTGGTGAAGCCATATTGGTCGGCGACCAGCATCGCAGCCGAGATCGGGATCGCAGACATGTTCTGCAGCCCACCCGCCACGACCAGGTCCTGGGCGCCGGACATCACGCCCTGGGCCGCGAAGTGGACCGACTGCTGCGACGAGCCGCACTGCCGATCGATCGTGACACCGGGAACGTGGTCCGGGAGTCCCGCGACGAGCCATGACGTACGCGCGACGTCCCCGGCCTGGGAGCCGATCGTGTCGCAGCAGCCCATGATCACGTCGTCGACGGCACCGGGGTCCACCCCGGTGCGCTCGACCAGCGCCTTGATGGAGTGGGCGCCGAGGTCGGCCGAGTGCATGGATGCGAGTGCGCCGCGGCGCTTGCCGACCGGGGTGCGGACCGCGTCGATGATGTAGGCCTCAGCCATGGGTGATTCCTTCCAGGAGGATGTGCAGGTATTGGTTCGCGACGTCGTGGTGGGACGACTTGCCGCCGGGGCGGTACCACCGGACGGCGACCCAGACGGTGTCGCGGATGAAGCGATAGACGAGCTCGATGTCGAGGTCCTTGCGCAGCGCGCCGCTGTCCACGCCCTGGCTGAGCAGGGTCATCCAGATCTGGCGCGACTGCCGGTTGCGGTCCTCGAGGTAACCGAACCGATCGAACGACGACAGGTACGCCGCGTCGTTCTGGAAGATGGCGACCTCCGGGCCCCGCTGGTCGATGGTCTCGAACGAGAGACGGACCGCGGCCTCGATCTTCGCGCGGGGGTCCAGGTCGCTGGCCAGGATCTGGTCATACCGGTCGAACAGCTCGGTCTGGAACCGCACCAGGAGCTCGTCGACCATCGACTCCTTGGAGTCGAAGTGGTGATAGAGGCTGCCGGAGAGGATGCCTGCCGCGTCGGCGATGTCGCGCACCGTGGTGTTCTTGAAGCCCTTCTCCGCGAAGAGCTTCGCGGCGATGTGCAACAGCTCGTCGCGACGGGTGCCGGCCGCCACCTCAGGCATGCTGGCTGCTCACCGAGACGACCTCACCGGTCATGTAGGAGGAGTAGTCGCTGGCCAGGAACACCATCACGTTGGCCACCTCCCACGGTTCGGCAGCGCGGCCGAACGCCTCGCGCTGCTTGAGCTCGGCGAGGAGTTCGGGGGTGGTCACCTTCTCCAGGAACGGGTGCATGGCCAGGCTGGGTGAGACCGCGTTGATTCGGATGCCGTGCTTGGCGACATCGAGGGCGGCGCAACGGGTCAGCGCCATCACGCCGGCCTTGGCTGCGGCATAGTGCGCCTGGCCTTCCTGCGCGCGCCAGCCGATCACGGAGGCGTTGTTGATGATCACTCCGCGCTTGCCGGCATCGGCCATCCGCTTGCCGGCGGCGCGCACGCAACGGAAGGTGCCGTTGAGGGTGATGTCGAGGACCTTGCCCCACTGGTCGTCGGTCATGTCGAGGACGTTGACCTCGCCGCCGAGCCCGGCGTTGTTGATCATCACGTCGACGCCACCGAACTCCTCGGCCGCGTCGAGCAGTGCTGCGACCTGTGACTCGTCGGTGACGTCACAGACGAGCGAGCGCACGCGATCGGCACCGAACTCCTTGCCGAGCTCCTCCTCGGCCTCGGACAGCCGGCGGGCGTGGGTGTCGCTGAAGACCACTGCACGCGCGCCCTCCTCGAGGACGCGGCGGGTGACGGCTGCGCCGATCCCGGCGCCCGCGGCAGCGGTGATCACGATGACCTTGCCGGCCAGGAGGTCGTGGCCGGGGACGTAGTCGGGGGCGGACTGCTCGGGACGCTGGACGCTCATGGGCGTGCCTCTCTGGGTAGGCCGAGCACACGCTCGGAAAGGATGTTGCGCTGCACCTCGTCGGAGCCGCCGTAGATCGTGTCCGCTCGGCTGAAGAGGAAGAGTCGTTGCCAGCGATCGAGGTCGTACGGCGCACCTTGCGCGCTCAGCGACGACGTGCCGGCGATCTCCATCGCGAGCTCACCGAGGCGCCGGTGCCAGTTGCCCCAGACCAGCTTGGCGATGGACTCGGCACCGGGACCGCCGCCCGAGAGGGTGCGCAGGGCGTTGAGTCGCATGGTCTCGAGGCCGACCTTGGCGTTCGCCAGCCGGTCCCGAAGGATCGGGTCGTCGATGGCGCCGTTGGATCTGGCCAGCTCGACGACGCCTTGGAACTCACGCGCGAAGCCGACCTGTTGGCCGAGCGTGGAGACCCCGCGCTCGAATCCCAGCAGGCTCATCGCCACGCCCCAGCCGTTGCCGGGCTCGCCGACGACCAGGTCGGCGCTGGTGCGGGCCCCGGTGAAGAAGACCTCGTTGAACTCGGCCCCGGTGGTGAGCTGCTCGATGCCCCGGATCTCGACGCCGTCCTGCTTGGTGGGCACCAGCAGGAAGCTGAGCCCC
>DATCYH010000542.1:0-12918 GCA_036570405.1 Nocardioides sp. | reverse complement strand
CGGGCCGCCGCGGGTGGGCACCCGCTGTTACGACGTGACCTGGCCCGGCCTGCGTCCACTGATGGAGATCACCGTCTTCGAGGCGGGGCAGCGATGGGCCGAGCGGGGCAACTGGCGAGGCGTCACCGTCGACCTGCTGCTCGACTTCGTCGCCACCCCGGCGGGCACCAGGGTCAGCGCCACCTGTTCGGCGTACGCCGTGGGCGTGCTGCGCCCGGTCGCACCGGTGCTGGACCGACTCGGACCGCTGGCAGCCCGCGACGACCTGCACCGGGCCGCCCGCATAGTCTCTGGCACATGAACGACGCCGCACCCGAGGACATGCCCAAGGTCGAGATGTGGACCGACGGGGCCTGCAAGGGCAACCCCGGTGTCGGCGGGTGGGGAGCCTGGATGCGCTCCGGCGGCCACGAGCGCGAGCTCTTCGGCGGCGAGCTGCTGACCACGAACAACAAGATGGAGCTGCAGGCAGTCATCGAGGGCCTCACCGCGCTCACCAAGCCGTGCGAGGTCACCCTCCACGTCGACTCGTCCTATGTGATGAACGGGATGAAGACCTGGATCGCCGGCTGGAAGAAGAACGGCTGGAAGACCTCGGCGAAGAAGCCGGTCAAGAACGTCGACCTGTGGAAGATGCTCGACGAGCAGGTGGCCCGGCACACGATCCACTGGATCTGGGTCAAGGGACACTCCGGTGACCCGGGTAACGACCGCGCCGACGAGCTGGCCAACCGGGGCGTCGAGATGGTGCGCTCGGGCGCCCGCTGACAGCGACGCACGAGTCGGCTGTGCCCGCAGGTCCGGGCCGGATTCCAAGTTGCTGCGCCCACATCGGTGACGCGGGTCGCGGGCGCGAGATAGGTTCTGTTCATGAACCTCGCCTCGCTCCTCGAGAACTCAGCCCGTGACTTCGCCGACCGCGACGCCGTGATCCTCGGCGACACCCGACTCAGCTATGCCCAGGTCAACGGTGCGGCCAACCAGGTCGCCAACCTGCTCGTCGAACGGGGCATCGGGCCCGGCGACAAGGTCGCCCTGACCTGTCCGAACCTGCCCTTCTTCACGATCGTCTACTACGGCATCCTGAAGGCCGGGGCGACCGTGGTGCCGCTGAACGTCCTGCTCAAGGGCCGCGAGATCGCCTATCACCTCGAGGACTCGGACGCGAAGGCCTACTTCTGCTTCGAGGGCACCGCAGACCTTCCGATGGCCGCCGAGGGCAGTGTCGGGTTCGAGCAGGTCGCGGGCTGTGAGTCCTTCTTCGTGATCACCGCCGACCCCGCCGCGGCGTCGCCGATCGAGGGCGCCGAGACGTTCGCCTCGGCCCTTGCCGGCAAGGCGCCGACTTTCGAGACGGTCGCGGCCGACTCCTCCGACACCGCGGTGATCCTCTACACCTCGGGCACCACCGGCCAGCCCAAGGGCGCCGAGCTGACGCACTCCAACATGATCTCGAACGCGCTCTCCGGCGAGCAGCTGTTCGGTGCCGACTCGGCCAACCCCGACACCTACCTGTGCGTGCTCCCGCTCTTCCACTCCTTCGGTCAGACCGTGATCCAGAACGGCGCGTTCGCCTTCGGCGGCACCGTCGTGATGCTGCCTCGGTTCGAGGCGCAGGCGGCGCTCGGGCTGATGCTCAAGGAGAAGGTCACGTTCTTCGCCGGTGTGCCGACGATGTACTGGGGCCTGCTCGGCGCGCTCGGGGAAGGGGTGGACGTCTCGGCGATCGCCGAGAACCTGCGCATCGCGGCGGCTGGTGGGTCCGCGCTCCCCGGTGAGGTGCACAAGAACTTCAAGGAGCGCTTCGGGGTCACGATTTTGGAGGGCTACGGACTCTCGGAGACCTCGCCGGTCGCCTCCTTCTCGCCCTACGGCGAGGAGCCGCGGGTGGGATCGATCGGGCTGCCCATCCCGGGCGTCGAGATGAAGCTGATCAACGACGACTGGACCGACACCTCCGAGGGCGAGGAGTCGGTGGGCGAGATCGCCATCAAGGGACCGAACGTGATGAAGGGTTACTACGACCGTCCCGACGCCACCGCCGAGGCGATCCACGACGGCTGGTTCCGCTCCGGCGACCTGGCCCGCAAGGACGCCGACGGCTTCTACTACATCGTCGACCGGTCCAAGGACATGATCCTGCGCGGCGGCTTCAACATCTATCCGCGCGAGATCGAGGAGGTCCTGCTCTCGCACCCGGACGTCAGCCTCGCCGCCGTGATCGGCGTACCCCACGAGAGCCATGGCGAAGAGGTCAAGGCGGTGGTGATCCTCGAGGACGGTGCGAGTGTCACCGCCGAGGAGCTGGTGGCCTGGGGCAAGGAGCAGTTCGCGGCCTACAAATATCCCCGCATCGTCGAGATCGTCGAGGCGCTGCCGATGACCGCGACCGGCAAGATCCTCAAGCGCGAGCTGAGCTGACACCGCTCACCTCGACCGAACGCCCTCCTCAAGAGGGTGGTCAGCGGCCCGGCGACGAACGTACGATCAACAGCGATGACCTCCCTCGGCTCGGTCCCGACCCGTCGTCGTCGGGTGCGGTGCGTCCGGCTGGTGGCGGCGCTGGTCAGTGTCCCGGTGATCGGTATGCCGGCGCCCGGGACCGCCGCGGCGCCGATCCCCTACCGACCCGATGACAAGCCGTTCGTCTATGCCACCGGCGAGCATCGTCCGGCCCACGCGACCACGCCGCTGTGGAGCTCCTACGGCTCGCGCAGCTCGACGTCGCGAGTCGTCTACCTCGTCGGCGACTCGATGGCGGCGCAGCATGCCGATGGCTTGCGGGCGGCCACGAAGTCGCGCGGTTGGGGCCTCAAGCCGCGCACCCGGTCCGGTCGACCGTTCGTCCTGCCCGCGACCGACTCCTACAACAAGGGGCTCTATCGCCAGATCCACCGTGACCGGGCACGGCGCCCGATCGTGGTGCTCTCGGGGATCAGGAGCTCCAGCGCTCAGCTGCGCGCGACCCTGTGGCGGTTGCGCTACGTGGGTGCGGACGTGGTCTTCGCGACCGCGACGACCCTGAGCCGCACCACCTCGGCCAGTTCCACGGCCCCGATGCGTGCGGTGGCGCGGGAGAAGGACGTGCCGCTCCTGGAGACCGACGAGCTCGCCGACCGCGGATATGTCCAGAAGGGCGTGGTGGTCTGGCGGGGCGTCGGCAACCACACCACCGGCTCGTTCTCGCGAAGGATCCTGACCTGGCACGACAACAAGCTGATCGGCAGCGCCTGAGCGCACGCCGGGGCCGTCGGCCCCGGCTGTTGACCGCTGCTGATCGGGGTCCGGCCGCCCTCTGCGGCCGCCTGCGCCGAATGGGCGCCCGTGCCTGACCTTGTTATGGTGCGGCGGCGCCATTGAACTTTGTACAACACAACAGTGAATTGAGGCGGATGCCCCGGGACCCATCCCTGTCCACCCGACAACTCTCGACATTTTGGGAGGTGACGCGTTGAACGCGTCAGACATGGAACAGTTCGGCATCCCCTTGGTGGTGTTGCTGATGGTGATCTTCTATGGGGGGACCTTCTGGATCTCCCTCAGCATCGGCAAGAAGAACGAGAACGCCGACGGTTACATGACCGCCGGGAACGACATCGGATTCGGCATCTCCGCCGCGAGCATGACGGCCACCTGGATCTGGGCATCCTCGATGTATGCCTCGGCCACCTCGGGCTACACCTACGGGATCTCCGGCCCCATCCACTACGGGCTCTGGGGCGCGTTGATGATCCTGTTCATCTATCCCTTCGGCAAGCGGATCCGTGAGGTCGCACCGAAGGCGCACACCCTCGCCGAGGTGATGCACGCGCGGCACGGGGCGTCGAGCCAGTTGTTGCTGGCCGGCTCCAACGTGGTCGGCTCACTGATCAGCCTGATGTCCAACTTCCTGGCAGGCGGCCTGCTGATCGCCCTGCTCTCCCCATTCAACTTCGTCCAGGGCGTCTTCATCGTCGCGCTCGGCGTGCTGCTCTACTCCCTGTGGTCCGGCTTCCGTGCCTCGGTGCTGACCGACTTCGTCCAGGTCGCGGCGATGCTCGGGGCGGTGGCGATCCTGGTTCCGGTGATCTTCTTCTCCGCGGGCTTCCCGGCGGCCTTCGAGACCGGAGCGGGCAACCTGACCGTGCAGCAGTCGAACTTCTTCTCCAGCGAGGCATTCCTCAACCAGGGTGCGCCGTACATCGCCGCAGTCCTGGCCTATGCGATCGGCAACCAGACCATCGCGCAGCGGCTGTTCGCGGTGCGCGAGAGCTTGATCAAGCCGACCTTCATCACCGCGACCATCGGCTACGGAGCGATGGTGATCGGGGTCGGGATGCTCGGCGTGCTCGCGCTCTACCTCGACATCGACGTGCTGGAGGGGGACGTGAACAACATCGTCCCGCAGATGGCCTCGTCCTACCTGCCGCTGGCCCTGCTGGTGCTGTTCTTCATCATGATCATCGGTGCGCTCTCCTCGACCGCGGACTCGGACCTCTCGGCCCTGTCCTCGATCGTGATGGCCGACATCTATGGGCAGAACATCGCGGGCAAGGAGAACGCCGACCCGAGGACGATGCTGCTGATCGGGCGGATCACGATGGTGGTCGCCACGGCGATCGCGATCGCGCTGGCCAGCCTCAGGCTCGACATCCTCGACCTGTTGGTCTTCGTCGGTGCCCTCTGGGGGGCGCTGGTCTTCCCGGTGATCGCCAGCTTCTACTGGCGCAAGGTCACCAACTCGGCCTTCACCGTCTCAGTGATCGTGGCGCTGGCCACCTTCATCCCGGTCCGCTTCGGGTGGATCCCGATGGACGGCGTGGCCGGCATCGTGGTCGACCTGCTCGACGTCATCGGGATCGGCGTCGTCGTCGGGCTGATGGTCTTCGGCTTCCTCGGTCAGCGGGTCGCCCTCACCGTCGGTGTCCTCGCCGCCGTGGTGTCGGGACCGTTCGTGATCGGGTTCCTGCACGACTACGCCACGCTGAGCGGATCGCTCGTCGCCTATGCGGTGAGCACGATCGTCTGCGCGGCGATGTCGTTCCGTTCCGAGATGGAGTTCGACTTCGCGCTGATCAAGCAGCGGACCGGCGACTTCGACACCGGCGAGCAGGCAGCGGTGCCTGACGCCGGCGACGAGCCGCTGACCGCAGGAAAGGCAGGCAAGTGATGGATGCAACCGCATTGGCACTCACCCTCTATGTGCTGATCTGGCCGATCATCGTGGCGATCGTGCTCGCCGTCATCGGCGGGGCCTTCTTCCG
Organism: Nocardioides sp.; assembly: GCA_036570405.1. Taxonomy (GTDB): domain Bacteria; phylum Actinomycetota; class Actinomycetes; order Propionibacteriales; family Nocardioidaceae; genus Nocardioides. The sequence continues at coordinate 7,675 of DATCYH010000542.1, read as the reverse complement.
CGAGTGGGCGCAGGCCCGCCGTGACGGCCGTCCGATGATCTGAGCGACGTCGGGCCTCGGGTGACCACCCTGGTCACCCGAGGCCCACCAGCGGGCCATGCCCAACTAGACTGACCCCTGTTCGCGCAACCACCCCGTGCACCTAGGAGCCTCCCGTGGCCCGAGTCGTCGTCGACGTCATGCTCAAGCCCGAAATCCTCGATCCCCAGGGCAAGGCCGTCCACGGTGCGCTGCCACGGCTCGGCTTCGACGGCATCGTCGACGTCCGCCAGGGCAAGCGTTTCGAGCTCGAGATCGAGGGCGAGGCCACCGAGGAGCGCCTCGCCGAGGTGCACCGGATCGCCGAGACGCTGCTGTCCAACCCGGTGATCGAGGACTACGCGATCCACGTCGAGGGCGCCACCACCAGCGGAAGGCACACCGCCTGATGTCCCGCATTGGTGTCGTCACCTTCCCCGGCTCGCTCGACGACGTCGACGCCCGCCGCGCGGTCCGGATCGGCGGCGGCGACGCCGTCGCGCTCTGGCACGGCGACGAGGACCTCCAGGGCGTGGACGCGGTCGTCCTGCCGGGTGGCTTCTCCTACGGCGACTACCTGCGCTGCGGTGCGATCTCCCGCTTCTCGCCGATGATGACTGCGATCATCGAGGCGGCCGGCAAGGGCATGCCCGTGCTCGGCATCTGCAACGGCTTCCAGATCCTCTGCGAGTCCCACCTGCTTCCCGGCGCGCTGATCCGCAACGACCACCGCAAGTTCGTCTGCCGCGACCAGCAGCTGCGCATCGAGAACAACCGGACCCCGTGGACCTCCTCCTTCGCCGAGGGTGACGAGATCACCGTGGTCCTCAAGAACGGCGAGGGCTCGTACGTCGCCGATGCGGCCACCCTGGACCGGCTCGAGGGGGAGGGGCGCGTGATCGCCCGCTACCTGGGCGGCAACCCCAACGGCTCGCTGCGCGACATCGCCGGCGTGAGCAACGAGGCCGGCAACGTGGTCGGCCTGATGCCCCACCCCGAGCACGCGATCGAGGACCTGACCGGTCCCGGCACCGACGGGCTCGGCTTCTTCACCGCGCTCGCCGAGAAGGTGTTCGCGTGAGTCACACCGAGACGGCCGTCCAGCAGACTGCCGACAAGAGCGGGCCGCGCACGCTGTTCGCGCGACTCGGCGCGCTGGAGGCGTTCACCTGGGCCGGGCTGCTGGTCGGCATGTTCTTGAAATATGTCACCGAGACCACCGAGCTCGCCGTCCGGATCTTCGGTGGCCTGCACGGTTTCGTCTTCCTCGCCTATTGCGTGATGGCGGTCCTGGTCGGGATCGACTCGCGATGGAAGCTGGCCCGCCATGCGGCAGCACTCGTCGCGGCAGTGGTCCCGTTCCTCACCCTGTGGACCACGCTCAAGGTCGAGCGCGGCGACTGGGGTGTGGCACCTGCCTGGCGCCTGCGCACCGAGCACCCGACCGGTCTGTCCGAGCGGGTCACGGCCACCGTCGTGCGCAACCCGGTCAAGGGCGTGGTCGGCATCCTGGCCCTGGTCGCGGTGTTGTTCGTCGTGCTGCTGTTCGTGGGCCCTCCCGGCAAGTAGCCGACCTACTTCGGCCCGCGGGCACTGTCATATCCGCTGGTGTAGCCGATCGCTGCGTCCGCGGCCGCGGCATGGGCCTCATTCTCGGAATAGCCCATGTCGAGCAGGGTCTGCTCGAAGAGCGACTCGGCCATCAGCTTGCGACCGTTGTACTGCGCCTGGGCGTCGAACTCCGCTGAGCCGGTGTGGTCGACCTGGTTGCTCTTCTCCCAGTTGTCGATCAGCGCCTCGGTGCCCTTGTCGAAGATGATTCCGGTGATCGGGTTCTTCCCGGTCGGGATCAGCCCGACCACGTCCTTGGCCAGGCCGGCCTTCTGGGCGACGTCGTCGTTGTGGGCCTTGTCGGAGTCCTGGGTGTTGCCGATCTCGCCCATCTGGGCGCCGTAGTCCATCGAGCCGAGGATCTGGCCCATCGCCTCCGAGTGCACCTTCGTGGCCGTGGCCGGGTCCGGGGTTCCCTCCAGGTCGATCTTCATCTGGTGCACCGCCTCGGTGTAGGCCGCGGTGCGGAGCACGTCGTTGGCGTGCTCGTCCTTGCCCAGGTCGGCCAGCAGGTTGCGGAAGCGTCCCTCGTCGAAGTTGGTGCCGTAGGGGCCGACGTCGGCGTTGTCGCCGCCCACGAAGGTCTCGTGCGTGGTCTCGGAGTGGTAGGCGAAGATCTCGCCGAGGTCGTCACGCAGGCTGGGGTTGACGAGGTCGAGGTGCTTGAAGTCGTCGGGGTCGACCGGCTTGTCGGTGGCCGAGTCGACGACGTTGTCGAGGATGTTGCCGATCTGCTTGCGCTCCTCGGGGTCCACGGTGTCGTCCATGGTCGCCACCTGCAGGGCGTCGGCGAAGCGCTCCAGCCCGTTCGGTTCCTTGGGCAGCCGCTCGCCGTCGGCGATGTCGTCGGTGTTGTTCATGTAGTGGTCGGTCAGGTCGGTCATCCAGTGCCGGTCGGTCATCAGGTAGTCGACCCGGCTGTACGGCTTGCCGTCGAGCGTGTCCTTGGGTGCGAGCTCCGAGGGGAGCTCACCGTTGAGGAAGTCGCGCGAGGCCTGCGGGTTGTTGGACAGGCCGTCCATCAGCGCGCCCATCGGGTCGAAGCCGGCCGCATCCTTGTCGTCATACCCCTGGGTCCAGTCCAGGCGGAGTCCCTCGGTGGCGAAGCTCGAGGTGAGTCGGGTGACCGAGGCCGGCTCCCCGTCGACCATCCGGATGTTCCAGGGCAGGTGCCCCCCGTTCTCGTGCGCGAAAGTGGTCTCGAACTCGAGCATCCCGTCGCCGACCTCGGTGAGGAGGTAGTGCGAGTCGACCGAGTGGAGCAGCGGGCCCAGCAGCTGGTAGCCGTAGACCTGGTTGCCGCGGGTGTCGCGGTACTCCCCGTCGAGGGTGTACTTCTTCTCGCCCTCCTCGCGCAGTTGCTGCACCCACTCGGAGCTGACGCGGGAGCGGGTGCCCTCCTGGTCGTCGCCGGTGAGCCCTGCGGTGGCCGAGCTGAGCGTCTCGCCGAGGTTCGTCTGCAGGTTGCCGAGCTGGCGGGCCATCTCCGGGGTGATCCGGACGGCGTCCGGGTCGGTGTCCCGGTGGTCGTCGTCCTGGGCCAGGCTGGCGACCTCGCGGTTGAGCTCGAGCAGGCCCTTGGGGCCGAGCTTCTCGGCGAAGGCGGTGGCCACCACCGGGTCCTGGCCATAGGCGTCGAAGGCCTCGTTGAGCGCCTCGAGCCGCTCGGGGGTGAACACCTCGTCGCCGTCGGTGATCATCTCCGAGCGCTCCGCGAGCTGGTCGCCGATCTCCTGCCGGACGCCAGGGGGCAGGGTCTCGAGCACGGACTTGCCATATTCGGGGTGGTCGAGGAGGTACGCAGCCTGCTCCTCGGGAGTCTTGTTGCGCAGGGCGACCAGCGCGTCCTGGTCTGCGAGGGTGCCGTCGACGTCGATGTCTCCGGAGTTGGCGGACTTCAGGGCGGCGGCCAGGTCGCTGTCGGCCGTGGCGGCGCTCTCCAGCGCGGAGGTGATCAGGTCGGCATAGTTGCCGGCCACCTTCTGCTGGTGGATCGCATCCGCGGTGTCCTCGGCGGGCTCGGTGCTGGTGACGGTGCCGGTGGCCCGGTTGACCTTGTAGCCGTTCGACTCGGCGGTGCTGATCGCGTTCTCCAGCGACGTCTGGGCCGAGGTGATCTCGGTGGCCGCGGTGTCGAGGGCACCGATCACCTTGGCGATCTCTGCGACGTAGTCCACGAGGTCGTCCTCGAGGAGGGTGTGGGCCTTCTGCGCCGAGTAGTGGTCGGCACCGATCCAGCCGTCGTAGTCCGCGCCGTCGGTGAGCTCGTCCTGCAGGTCGACCAGGCCCTTGCGGTCCAGGTTGAGCTTGTCGGAGATGGAGGTGAGGCTCTCGGGCTTCCACGACTGGAGCACCTTGATCGTGATCTCAGCCATCAGTAGGTTCCGTCGCCGATGCGGGCCATCTTCTCGTTGCGGGCGCGGGTCGCCGCGTCGGTCTCGTCCCAGTCCTCGGCGGACTTGTTCAACCCCGTGACGTGGTCGTCGACGCGCTTCGACCATCCCGTGAACCGCTTGGTCCAGGTCGTCGACAGCGTGGTCGCGTGCTTGGCCGACTCGCTGTTGGGCATCGCGGTCGCCACGTCGCCGATCTCGTCCGGCTTGTGGGTGCGTGACTCGTCGGCCGCGGTCTTCATCTTCTTCGCTGCGGCGCGGATCTGATCCGGGACGACTTCAGGCATCTGGGCAACCTCCGAGAATGGCCGAACTGTGGACGAGAGGACCACTACCCGCACGACCTGCCGGAGAAACCCGAGTGCCGGCTCAGCGCTTGGATAGCCCCCGGCTCAGCAGTCGCCAGCCCTCGGTGTTGATCACGCCGGACTGTCGCGCGTTGGTGTTGTCCTGCCACAACTTCGCGGCCTTCTCGGTGGCGGCGTCGAAGGTCCCCGTGGTCGGGACGTGGGTGCCGGTGGCTGCGGTCAGGGTGCGCTGCAGTCGGCTGATCGCCGGCGACGTGTGTCCCCGCTTGACGGTGCGGGTTCCGCCGTCGCTGAGCAGCATCATCCAGAACCGTCGGGTCCAGGTGCTGGCAGGAGTGGCGCCCTTGGCTCGCTGGAACTTGTACTGCGCGCGGCGTACCCCGACGTCGAAGATCCCGTCGATCTTGCCCCAGTAGAGGCGCTTGGCGCGCAGCAGGCACTGCAGGGCGAGCACCGAGGCCTTGTCGTTGTCACGGGTGGCCGACAGTGTGCGGTACGTCGACAGATTGATGTCCACGCCCGAGCACGTCGCGCCCTCCCGATAGGGGAGCGAGCCACGACCCAGGCTCATCCAGTTGCTGTCGATGTTGATCGTGGTCGAGCCCCACTTCTCGTTGTGGCCGCCCTTGTACTGCTTGACGCGGCGGTGTGGCATCCAGCCGCTGTTGGAGATGTAGGAGGTGGTCAGGTTCGCCTTGCCGTCCCAGCGGGCGATCCAGATCGCGTCGGGGAGCTCGATCACCCGGGGACCGTTGATGCGGACGTCGTCGAGCATTTTGATGCCCGAGGACGCGCTGGAGTAGACGCCGGACTTCCAGCCCTTGTCGTGCAGCCGCTGGGTCCAGGCGTGCAGGAAGCGGATCGCCGACTCGCGGCAGGTGGTCTTGTCGATGTCGAAGGCCTCGAGGTCGTACCAGAGCGTGCTGCCCTTGGTGATGCCGAGACTGGTCGCGGCCGTGATCGCCTTGTCCACCTCCTGGCGCGCCTGCAACTTGGCCCTGGCATAAGCGTTCCACCTCGAGTCGCTGATCACCTCGTCGTCGCCGTAGCGCGGGAAGGACGTCGAGCAGCTGGCCTGCGGGCCCAGCGTGATCGGGAGCAGGGCCCACCGGTTCGCGAGCTGCTTGGTCACCCAGGTCCTGGTCAGGTTCGGCTGGTTGCGGCAGCCGCGTGAGTCGCCGGAGATGTAGATGCCGACGGCGGAGAACGGCGAGTTCTCCATCCAGTCGTCCATCGCGCTCTGGGTCGGTGCGACGCACTGGTCGAACCCATATCCGGTGAAGTTCCCGGGGGTGACCCGGTTGTCGGCATGGGCGGGTGCCGCCAACGAGAACGAGGTGAGCATCGCGCTGCAGATTGCAGCGGACAACAGGGCAATGAGGGGGCGCATCAGGGACTCCAAGGGGGAAGGCTCGGGTGACCTTAACCCCACGAGTCACACCCGTAACAGTCCTTCGGGTGAACTACAGATCTGTAATTCGTTCCCCCGGCGGGGCCGCGAGACCGGGGAGGGCGCGGGACGGCGTACGGCTTAGGATTGCGCCGTGCCTGAGACTTCCCGCCCTGTCCTCGACACCGTCGCTGTCGCCGCCGAAGACCCCCAGCGCGAGCAGCCCTGGTCCGACCTCGGATTGAAGCCGGACGAATATGCCGAGATCCGGGAGATCCTCGGCCGTCGCCCCACCAGCTCCGAGCTGGCGATGTATTCGGTGATGTGGTCCGAGCACTGCTCCTACAAGTCGACCAAGGTGCACCTGAAGCAGTTCAGCGAGGTGCCGCAGGAGACCCCGGTCGGCAAGATGCTGGCCGGCATCGGCGAGAACGCCGGCGTCATCGACATCGGCCAGGGTTATGCCGTCACGTTCAAGGTGGAGTCGCACAACCACCCCTCCTTCGTGGAGCCCTACCAGGGCGCCGCGACCGGCATCGGCGGCATCGTCCGCGACATCCTCGCGATGGGCGCACGCCCGGTCGCAGTGATGGACCCGCTCCGCTTCGGCCCGCTCGACGCCGACGACACCCACCGCGTGCTGCCCGGGATCGTGGCCGGCGTCGGTGGCTACGGCAACTGCCTGGGCCTGCCCAACATCGGCGGCGAGGCCGTCTTTGACGAGACCTACCTCGGCAACCCGCTGGTCAACGCGCTCTGCGTCGGCGTGCTCCGCCACGAGGACCTGCACCTGGCCAGGGCCTCCGGTGTCGGCAACCAGGTCATCCTCTACGGCGCCCGCACCGGCGGCGACGGCATCGGTGGCGTCTCGGTGCTCGCCTCCGAGACCTTCGAGGAGGGCGGGCCTGCCAAGCGTCCCGCCGTCCAGGTCGGTGACCCGTTCATGGAGAAGTTGCTGATCGAGTGCACGCTCGAGCTGTTCGCGGCCAAGGTCGTCGCCGGCATCCAGGACCTCGGTGGAGCCGGCCTGTCCTGCGCCACCTCCGAGCTGGCCTCGGCCGGTGACGGCGGCATGTCGGTCCACCTGGACCGGGTCCCGCTGCGCGACTCCACGCTCTCGCCCGAAGAGATCTTGATGAGCGAGTCCCAGGAGCGGATGATGGCCGTCGTCGAGCCCGACGACGTCGCCGCGTTCATGGCGATCTGCGAGAAGTGGGACGTCGAGGCCGTCGTGATCGGCGAGGTCACCGACACCGGCCGCCTCGAGATCGACTGGCACGGTGAGCGCGTGGTCGACGTACCCCCGCGCTCGGTCGCCCACGACGGGCCGACCTACAACCGCCCCTACGCCCGCCCCGACTGGCAGGACGCACTCCAGGCCGACGGTGCCGAGGCACTGGCCCGCCCGGGGACCGGCGACGAGCTCAAGGCCACGCTGCTGCAGCTGGTCGCCTCGCCGAACCTGTGCGACAAGTCGTGGATCACCGATCAGTACGACCGCTACGTCCAGGGCAACACCGTGCTCGCGCAGCCCTCCGACTCCGGGATGGTCCGCGTCGACGACGAGACCAACCTCGGTGTCGCCGTCTCCACCGACTGCAACGGTCGCTTCGCCAAGCTCGACCCCTATGCCGGGGCCCAGCTCGCGCTGGCCGAGTCCTACCGCAACGTGTCGACCGGCGGCGCCGTGCCGATGGCGATCTCCGACTGCCTCAACTTCGGTTCCCCCGAGGACCCGGACGTGATGTGGCAGTTCGCCGAGGCCTGCCGTGGCCTCAAGGACGCCTGCCTCGAGCTCGGCATCCCGGTCACCGGCGGCAACGTGAGCCTCTACAACCAGACCGGTGAGACCGCGATCCTGCCGACCCCGGTGGTGGCCGTCCTCGGTGTGATCGACGACGTCACCAAGCGCACCCCGACCGGCTTCGTCGCCGAGGGCGAACAGGTCTTCCTGC
>DATCYH010000541.1:0-1845 GCA_036570405.1 Nocardioides sp. | reverse complement strand
CCTCCGACACTGCTCGCGGCGTCCTCCTCCACGGCAAGCTCCGGCAGCAACGGGACCGTTGCCACTCCGGCCGTCACGGCACCAGCGAACGCGACTGCACCCGCGACCACGAGCCAACCGAACCCGGTCACCACCCAGGTCGTCGACCGGATCGCGGAGATGGTCACCAGCGCAGGCAGCACTGGCGAGGCGCACCGGGTCACCCTGAAGCTCCAGCCGGAGGCACTGGGCGACGTACGCATCGTGCTGACCGTCCGCGACGGTGCCGTGCACGTCCAGCTCAGCGCGCACGAGGCCGCGGCCCGCACCCTGGTCGAGGACTCCCCCGAGCTGCGCCGGATGCTCGACCTGCTCGGCACCCCGGACGCACGGATCACCGTGCGCGAGGTCGGCACGTCGCACGGCGGCTCGTGGCTGTCCAACCAGGCGGACCAGCAGGCGACCGGCCAGTCGAACAACGACTCGAACGGTCAGCGTGAGCGCGACGGCCAGCACAACTCCACAGACAGCAACAACGACCAGGCACGGACGCCCGGTCGCAGCACTGCCACGGACGGCACCGACCTTGTGACGAGCTCGTCGCAACGAACCCAGACGGTCGGATCCCACCGGAGCACCGGTGTGGACCTGGCCATGTGAGGAGGGGAACGTGTCCGTCCCGGCAACAGAAGCAGTCACCGCCCAGCCAGCCATGAACGGCATGCTCGGCGCGGGGGCGACGTCGTCCTCGAGCGAGGACAAGCAGATGTTCTTGGAGTTGATGGTGGCGCAGCTGCGCTACCAGGACCCCATGAACCCGACCGATTCCAGCGCGTTCCTGGCCCAGACCGCCCAGTTCAATGCGCTCGAACAGATGACCAAGGTGGCCGAGGCCAGCGCGACCGGGCTGTCCATGCAGATGGCCTTCGGGGCCAGTGGTCTCGTCGGCAAGGACGTCACCTACCTGACCTCGGAGGGCACGAGCGCCACCGGCCAGGTCAGTGGCGTCACCTTCTCCTCCGACGGCCCGCTGCTCGACATCGGTGGCACGTCGATCCCGCTCGCCCAGATCCAGTCGGTCGTCCAGGCCGCCGCCGCGGCGGCGCCGACCGCGCCAGCACCCACCACCCAGGCATCCGCCTCAGACGACTGAGTCCCGCCTCACGGCAGACAAGCCCAACCCAGACAAGGACCACACCATGCTTCGCTCACTCTTCGCCGGCATCTCCGGCCTCCGCACCAACCAGACCATGCTCGACGTCACCGGCAACAACATCGCCAACGCCAACACCACCGGCTTCAAGGCCAGCGGCACCGTCTTCTCCGACACCCTGAGCCAGATGCTGACCGGCGCCTCCGCGCCCAACGCCACCACCGGCGGCACCAACCCGATCCAGGTCGGTCTCGGCGTGCAGCTCGCCGCGACCCGCACAAACTTCCTGCAGGGCTCGGCCCAGATGACCGGCAACACCACCGACCTGATGATCCAGGGCGACGGCATGTTCGTGGTCCGCGAGGGCAACGAGCAGCTCTACACGCGAGCCGGTGCCTTCAACTTCGACGAGACCGGCACCCTGGTCACCACCTCGGGCAAGCGGGTCCAGGGCTACGCGCTCGGCGCCGACGGCCGACCGACCGGCAACTTGGTCGACGTCACGATGAACACCGCCAACCTCACGCCCGCAGTGCCCGCCGGCGTCGAGCTGACGTCGTACAGCATCGGTGGCGACGGCATCATCCGTGGCGTGTTCGACGACGGCATCCAGCGCAGCATGGCGCAGATCGCGATCGCCGACTTCACCAACCCGCTCGGCCTGGAGAAGGTCGGCGACACGGCCTTCCGCGCCTCGGCCAACTCCGGCGCCG
>DATCYH010000540.1:0-2675 GCA_036570405.1 Nocardioides sp. | reverse complement strand
CTCGGGTCGGCCGGCCGAGGTGGTCACCGCACCGTTGGTGGAGGAGGTGTTCGGGATGGAGTGCGTCGTGGTTCCCGATCCGGTGACCGGCACGCCGATGGTGGTTCCCGCGCACTGACCCCTGCCCCTGTGACGCGGGGTCCCTGTGGCTGGACACGGCGTGCAGGGGCGAGCCGTCCACAGACCGCACGAGTGGCCCGGTGAGTGAGGATGGGGCCATGGATCACACCTATGTGCTCGACCTGAGTTGGCAGGGCAATCGCGGCACCGGCACCAGCGACTATCGCGACTACGGCCGTGAGGTGCTGCTGAGGGCCGCGGGCAAGCCCGACCTGGCGGGCTCGGCGGACCCGACCTTCCGTGGTGACGCGTCCCGGTGGAATCCCGAGGAGCTGCTGCTGGCGGCTCTGGCGCAGTGCCACCTGCTGTCCTACCTGCACTCGGCGGTGCAGCACGGCGTCGTGGTGACGGCGTACGACGACTCGCCCGTCGGCGCGATGGTGACCTCAGGCCAGGGCGGTCATTTCACAAGCGTCGTACTGCGTCCGCAGGTCACCGTTGCCTCCGCCGACCAGGTCGAGACCGCGTTGGCCATCCATCGAGAGGCCAGCGAGAACTGCTTCATCGCGGCCTCGGTGAACTTCCCGGTCACCCATGAGCCGAGCGTCCACGTCGTCGCCGGCGCAGAGTAGAACTCGCCGACCCGGCAGTTGTTGACGCCGCAGCGAGGGCTACCCCCGCATATCGATCGCCGACCCGTCAGTTGTTGACGGATTGGGCGTCAACAACTGCCGGGTCGACGGCGTGCGGCGTCAACAACTGCCGACTCGGCGGGGTGCGGGTGTCAACAACTGCCGACTCGGCGGGTCAGGTGAGGAGTTCCTTGGCCAGCTTGCTGCTGGCCGGGTAGTCCACCTTGCTGACCGGAGTGCGCGGCACCTCAGGCACGAAGAAGATCGTCTTGGGGACCTTGTAGTTGGAGATCAGCGACCGGCAGTGGGCGCGCAGGTCGTCCTCGGTGACCGTCGAGTCCTCACGGCGCTGGACCAGGGCAGTCACCTGCTGGCCCCACCGCTCGTGGTCGGTGCCGACGACCACAGCGTCGAAGACGTCCTCGTGACGCAGCAGGACCGCCTCGACCTCCTCGGGGTGGACCTTCTCGCCGCCGGTGTTGATGCAGACCGATCCGCGGCCCAGCACGGTGACAGAGCCGTCCTCCTCGCGCCGGGCGAAGTCGCCGGGGATCGACCAACGGACCCCGTCGATGACCTTGAACGTTGCGGCGGACTTCACCTCGTCCTTGTAGTAGCCCAACGGCACCGCGCCGGAACGCCCGAGCATCCCGTCCTCGCCGACCGCGGCCGGCTTGAGGTCGGGGGTGAACACCTCCACGTCCGGGCCGACCCCGAACTTCGGCGCGCCCAGTGGTCCGCCGGTGCCGTCGTCCATCGCCGAGCCGGTCGCGCCGGACTCGGAGGCGCCATAGGAGTCCAGGATGAATCGGCCCGGGAGCGCTCGACGGATCTCCTCGCGCACGCCCTCGGAGAGGGGAGCGGCGCCGTTGGAGACGGCCATCAGTGAGGACAGGTCCCACCGATCCGGCTCGGCAAGGATCGCCTCTGCGACCGGACGGCCCATCGCGTCGCCGAGGAACGTCAGCGAGACCACCTGCGCCTTCTGTACGAGGTCGAGGATCTTGTCGGCCTCGAAGTGCGGCTCGGTGTAGAGCGCGACGGAGAAGCCGGCCACGTGCCCGTTGCCCAGGATCCACTGGCTGCCGCCGTGCATCATCGGGCCGCCGGCGAGCAGCGTCATCGGGTTCTCGTTGGCGGCGGCCTCGGCCGCCAGCTGCTCGACCGAGTCGAAGGGCGCGCCGAACCGGCTGGCGTTCAGCGCCGCCCGAAGGATGTCCTCCTGGCGCCAGACCACGCCCTTGGGGCTGCCGGTGGTGCCACCGGTGTAGATCACGTAGAGGTCGTCGGCCGACCGACCGGCGATCTGACGCTCCGGCGACGCCGCGGCCAGGGCGGCGTCGTACTCGTCGCCGAGCACGATCAGGGTGCGCAGCTGCGGAAGGTCGAGCGCGCGTACGGCGTCCACGTAGTCCGGCGCCACGATCGCGGCCACGCAGTCGGCGTTGTCGTAGAGGTAGGCCAGCTCGTCGTGGAGGTACTTGAAGTTGATGTTGATCGGCACGGCGCGGGCCTTCATCACGCCATAGAAGGCGTCGACCCACTCGATCCGGTTCATCGAGTGCACGGCCACGTGGTCACCCGGCTTGACCCCGATGGAGATGAGGTGGTTGGCCAAGCGGGTGGATCGCTCATCGATCTGCGCAAAGGTGAACTCGTCATCGATCGTCTTGACGGCGACGCGCTCAGGAATCGAGTCGGCCATCGCCTCGAGGACATCGGCGACGGTGATCGGGCGGGCGGCGGTGGTGGCAGTGTTCTGGGTCACACGCACAGGATCGCCCCTAGAACGTGTTCTCGTCCAGCGTTTCCCGATCAATGGATCCCCGAGCCCGTCCGCGGGGAGTCTTCACGCCCGCGCCATCCGCGATTGGCCGCCTCGTCACGTGCGGATGGTTCAACGGAGCGTGGGCGGATCCGCACGCGTGGACGCCGAGGAGAGAGGGTGCGATGTCGAGGAGCAGGCCCGGTGGCGGGGCGATC
>DATCYH010000539.1:0-2083 GCA_036570405.1 Nocardioides sp. | reverse complement strand
CTGCACACGTGACCTCACTGTTGATCATCGGTGCGACCGGGGCGGTCGGCTCCCGCACACTGACCGCTGCCCTCGCGGACGAGCGCGTGGACCGGGTGTTCGCGCTCGGTCGTCGCACGCTGCCCGAGCACCCAAAGCTCGATGCGCGGGTGGTCGACTTCGACACGCTCGACACCGTCCCACCGGTCGATGCCGTGGTGTGTGCGCTCGGCACCACGCGCCGGGACGCCGAGACCCGGGAGGCGTATCGCCGCATCGACCACGACATCGTGGTGCGGGTCGCGGAACTGGCCCGGGAAGCCGGCGCGACGACCTGCGCCTTGGTCTCCTCGCTGGGGGCCAACCCGGCCTCGCGCACGTTCTATTTGCGGCTCAAGGGCGAGGTGGAGGAGTCAGTACGCCGTGTCGGCTTCGAGTCGGTGACGATCGTGCGGCCTTCGGGACTCGTCGGCGGTGAACGGACCCGAAAGAACGGGCTCGGTGATCGGCTGGTGGAGGCCAGCGCGGTGATCGGTCCGTTGGTCCCCGCGCGTTATCGGCCCGTGCACGTGGATCGGGTCGCTGCAGTCCTGCTCGACGCCGTGCTGTCGCCCGAGGACGGAATACGGATCCGGGAGTCCGAAACTCTCTGAGGGTGGTGGGCGACCAACTGATGGGTTGGTCGGTCAGATTCGCGCGTTCGGTGTGGGGTGGTGCCTAACTGATGGGTTGGTCGTCGAAATCGGCTCTTTGGAGCGCCCAAGGCATCAGTTACGCGAGGCGAGCGACCGAACCCATCAGTTTGTGCGGGGCTGGGTCCCAAGGCATCAGTTAGACGGGCGCCAAGGGGTTCGAGGCGCTGTCGGCGCGCGGAGCCGACCAACTGATGGGTTGGTCGTCGAAATCGGCCGTCTGGGGCGCCCAAGACATCAGTTACTCGACGCGGGCGACCGAACCCATCAGTTAGCGCAGGACCGAGCGCCCAACGCATCAGTTGCGCGCGACGAGGCGCCCAACCCATCAGTTGGTCCGGAGCTGAAGCCTCAGCGACCCTGGTTGGCAACAGCGGCAGCAGCGGCTGCGGCGGCCTCGGGGTCGAGGTACTCGCCACCGCGCACGGTCGGCTTCAGGTCGTCGTCGAGGCGGTAGACCAGGGGCATCCCGGTGGGGATGTTGAGCCCGGCGATGTCCTCGTCGCTGATGCCGTCCAGGTGCTTCACGATCGCGCGGAGGCTGTTGCCGTGGGCGGCGACCAGCACGGTCTTGCCCGCACGCAGGTCGGGCGTGATGTCGGCGTCCCAGTAGGGGAGCAGGCGCGCGATGACGTCCTTGAGGCACTCGGTGCGCGGGCGCTCGTCGCCGAGGTCGGCATAGCGCGGGTCATCGGCCTGGGAGAACTCCGAGGAGTCGTCCAGCGGCGGCGGCGGGGTGTCGAACGAGCGCCGCCAGGTCATGAACTGCTCCTCGCCGAACTCGGCGAGGGTCTGGTTCTTGTCCTTGCCCTGCAGCGCGCCGTAGTGACGCTCGTTGAGCCGCCAGGAGCGCTTCACCGGGATCCAGTGCCGGTCGGCGGCGTCGAGGGCCATCGCGGCGGTGTTGATCGCGCGACGCTGCAGCGAGGTGTGCACGACGTCGGGCAGCAGGCCGGCAGCCTTGAGCTGCTCACCGCCGCGGACGGCTTCGCCGCGGCCCTTCTCAGTGAGGGCCACGTCCACCCAGCCGGTGAACAGGTTCTTCGCGTTCCACTCGCTCTCGCCGTGGCGGAGCAGGATCAGTGTGTGTGCCATCAGTGCGACTCTTCGCCCTCGGCGCCGCCGTGTCCGCCGTCCTCTTCCTTGGCGACGCCCGGGTCGGTGGCGTGGCGGTCGGTCGGGGTCAGCTTCTCGCCGTCCTGGCCGGCCCAGTGGCCGTTGTTGTTGACGACCGGCACGTCGAGGGTGACCGGCGTGCCCTCGTCGAAGGTGAAGGTGACCTTGACGAAGTCGCCGGCCTTGAAGTCGCCGGTGACCTTGATGCCCGCGACGTCGCGGCCCTCGCGCTCGGGGAGCGGCTTCTCCTCGGGGTGGCGATGCGGGTGTAGTCGCCGGCGCGCACCAGGATCGGC
>DATCYH010000538.1:0-7576 GCA_036570405.1 Nocardioides sp. | reverse complement strand
TGATGTCGCCCTTGTTGACGTCGAGCTCGCTCATGAAGTCGTCGAGCTGGGTCAGCACCGACTTGACGTTGCCCTCCTTGCCCGTGAGCGCGTCGTTGAGCTCGGAGGAGATCGTCTTGAGCTGCGCCACGCCACCGCCGTTGAGGACCAGGCTCAGCGCGCCGAGCACCTCCTCGACCTCGGGGTTGCGGTTACCGGGGGCCAGCGCGACGGCGTCGCCGTTGCCCAGCATCTCGGCGGCCGGCTCCTCGGGAACGTTGAGCGAGACGAACTTCTCGCCCAGCAGGCTGGTCTGGCGGATCTCGGCGGTGGTGTTCCCAGGCAGGTCCGCATCCCTGCGGATCTGGAGGGTGACCTTCGCCTTCTGGCCGACCAGCTCGACGGAGGTGACCTTGCCGATGGTCACGTCGGAGAGCTTCACCGTGGACTGTGGCACGAGGTCGAGTACGTCGGGGAACGTCGCGGTCAGCTCGATCGGGTCCTCGCCCACGTCGGCGCCACCGGGCAACGGCACCTTACCGATGTCGAAACTGCAGGCGGTCAGGGAGAGCATCGCGCCCAGGACGACGAGAATCAGCCACCGGCGGATCATCGGGCCACCTCCATGAGTGAGCGGAGGGTCGGGTCGGTGAGCGTCTGCGCTCCGAAGGCGCTGGTGCGCGGGAGCAGTCCCTCGATCACGTCGCACAGCACCCCGCTCGGGTCTGCCTGCCCGACGATCGAGCAGAGCAGCAGGCCGGGATTGTTCTCTAGCTCGTGCACGGCGTTCTCGAGGTTCGCCGACGTGTCGAGCGTTCCGGCTCCGGGGTTGTAGGTCAGCGCCAGGTTGTTGAGTGCGACCGGACCGGCCTTGAGGATCTCGTCGAGCTCACCGCGACGCTTCACGAGTGTCTTGGAGATGGTGTTGAGACCCTTGATGTTCTTGCCGAGCAGAGCCTTGTTGTCCTTGACGAAACTCTGCACGCTGCCCAGGGCGGTGCTCAGGTTGCTCAGAGTGGTCGCGAGCTCGTCGCGCTCCCCCTCGAGCAGCGTGGAGACCGAGGCCATCGCGTCGTTGAAGTCGCGCACCACGTCGTCGTTCTCGGCGAGGGTCTTGACGAACTTCTCGAGCTCGGCAGCACTGCCGAACAACTCGTCTTTGTTGTTCTCCAAGGTCCCGGTCAACCGCCCCAAATCCTTGATCGTCTGGTTGAACTGCTCGCCCTGGCCGGCGAAGTTGTCGGCGGTGGTGCTGAGCAGCTCGGTCAGTGCACCGTCGCTGTTGGCCCCGTCGGGGCCCAGCGCGACGGTGATCTGGTCGAGGCTGGCATAGATCTCGTCGAGCTCGAGCGGGGTCGAGGTCCTCTTCAGACCGAGCTTCGCGTTGTCCGGGAGCTTGGCTCCGCCCTTGTAGACCGGGCTGAGTTGGATGAACCGGTCCCCCACCACGCTCGGCGACACGATGAGCGCACTGACGTCGGCCGGCAGATCCACGTCGGCGTCATAGGTCATCGTCACCTTCACCGTGGTGCCGTTCGGCTCCACCGTCTCGACCTCGCCGACCGGGATGCCGAGGATCCGCACGTCGGATCCCTCATAGACGGACACCGTGCGGGGGAACTCGGCGGTCAACTGCCTACGATCCTCCGAGCGGAACATCGTGAAGGCCGCAGCGGCCACCAGGATCAGGATGATGCCGGGGACGATGAACTTCTTCATCAGTTGCCTCCCAGGCTCGGCAGCGGCGGCATGTTCATGATCGTGGTGTCGAACCACGGCCCGTTGCCCAGGGTGCTGGCGAAGTAACGATAGAACGGCGCCATCAGGCGCAGGCTCTCATCGAGATTGTCCTGGTTCTTCAGCAGGACCTGCACCACCGTGTCGAGGTGCCTCAGGGCCGGGTCGAGATCTGCCTTGCTGTCACGTACCAGCGCGGTCAGCTCCCTGGACATCGTGGTCGAGGCGGTCAGCAAGCTGTGGATCGCGTCACGGCGAGTGACCAGCGCGGTGAACAGGACATTGGCGTCCTTCATCAACGCGATGATGTCGTCGTCGCGAGCGCCCAGGACACCGGAGACCTTGCGCAGGTTCTTCAGCAACGTGTTGATCTGGTCGTCGCGCGCTGCGAGGTTCTGCGAGAGCGCCGAGACGCTGGTCAGCGCCGAACGGAACTCATCGGGGGTGTCCGCGGTGAGTTCGGTCAGCGTGTTCAACGAGGTCTTGAGTTGCTCGACGTCGATGTCCCCGGTGCGCTCGGCCAGGCCCTCGAACGCCTCAACGACGTCATAGGGGGAAGCGGTGCGGGTGATCGGGATCGTCGTACCGCCCTTCATCTGGCCAGAACCGGCCGGGACCAGCTCGAGATACATCGCCCCGAGCAGCGTCTTCACCTTGATCTCGGCCTTGGACTCGGGTCCGAAGTCGGCATCCTCCTGCAGCTGGAAGGAGACCTTGACGTGGTCACCGTCGAGCTCGAGCTCCTTGACCTTGCCGACCCGGACGCCCGCGATGCGGACCTCGTCGTTGGCCTTGAGGCCTCCGGCCTCGGAGAAGTTGGCGTGGTAGATCTCCCCGCCACCGATGATCGGGAGCGAGTCGGCCCGGAAGGCCATCAGGATCATCGTCGCGATGACGGCGAGGCTGATCGCTCCGATCACCACGGGGTTGCGTTCGCGGAAGGGCTTGCTCATGGCAGCGAGCACCTCGGGTTCTTGGTGTCGTAGTCGACCGGGATCTCCGGCAGCAGGCCGACCTTCACCGTGCCGGTGAAGCCGCACAGATAGAAGTTGAACCAAGAGCCGTAGGTCGCGGTGCGGCCGATCTTGTTGAGCTTGATCGGCAGGACCTGCATCGCACGGTCGAGTTCGGTCCGGTTCTTGGCCAGGTTGCCGGCGAACTTGCGGAGCTCCTTGACGTCCTTGACCAGTGGCGGGCGAATGCCCTTCACCAGGCCGGCGGTCTCCACGGCGAGGTCGGAGATCGCGTCGAGCGGCTCGAGGAGCGCGTCCTTGTCCTTGGCCAGTCCGTCCACCAAGGTCTTGAGGTTGATGATCAGTGAGCTCAGTTCCTTGTCGCGATCACCGATGGTGACCAGCACGTCGTTGAGGTTGTCGATCAGGTCGCCGATCACCTGGTCGCGATCGGCCAGCGTGCGCGTGACCGAGGCCGTGTGGCCCAGCAGGCTCTCGAGCGTGCCGCCCTCCCCCTGGAAGACCTGGATGATCTCGTAGGACAACTGGTTGAGGTCCTGCGGCGAGAGTGCCTCGAACAGCGGCTTGAAGCCGTTGAACAGAACGGTCAGGTCGAGCGCAGGGGTGGTCCGACCGACGGGGATGGTGGTGCCCGCCTCCAGCTTGGTGCCCTCACCCTCCTGACGGAGGTTGAGATAGCGCTGACCGACCAGGTTGCGATAGCGGATCTGCGCGTGGGTGGTGCTGGTGACCGTGGCCTCGTCGGCGACGGAGAACGTGACCAGGGCGCGGGTGCGGTCCTTGATCTCGATGTCCTGCACGGTGCCGACCTTGACCCCGGCGACGCGTACGTCGTCCCCCTTGACCACACCGGTGACGTTGACGAAGACAGCCTTGTACTCACGGCTGGGGGCGAAGGTGATGTTGCCGATCAGCACGGCCAGCAGGCCGGTGGCCAGCGCGGTGATCACGATGAAGATGATCAGCTTCACTGTGTCCGAAGCGGTGCGCTTGTCGAGCAGCTTCATCGCAGGTTCACCTCCTTGCCCCTCAGCAGCGGGGCCGTGAGCAGGACGCTCAGGTCCGAGTGCGGCTTGCCGGACGACGCGACCATCAGGCCACGGACCAACTCTGCCTCGACGGCGCTGCCGGGCGTGACCCCGAACTCGTAGCCTCCGGTGGCCGCACGCTTGGTGCCCTTGCCGGTGTCGCGGGTGACGCCGTCCTCGAAGTCGGGTACATCGGTGAGCGGGTTCTCCTGGGTGAAGCTCGGGCTGGGCAGGGTGCCGCAGTAGGGACCTTCGTCGGCACCGAACTTCGGCCGGTCGTTCTCGTCGTACTCACGCGGCGAGTTCGGCAGGATCTCGAGGTTGATGTGCAGCATGTAGCCGCGGAATGCCTCGGCCTGGCGGTCGCCTGCCTTCACGATGCCTTCCAGCAGGCACGGGAACGACGGCGAATAGCGAGCGAGGACTCGGAGCTGACGAGCACCCAGCTCACCCACCCGGATCAAGTTCTGCTCATTGTCGTCGAGGAACGAGCCGGCCACGTCACTGAACTTCGACACGTCGGTGAAGAGCTTGTTCAGTTTGGCCTCACGTGAGACCAGGGTCTCGCCGGTGGTCACCGTGTTGCGCAGGGTGGTGGCGATCTCCGGGAGCACGTCGGCATAGACGTCGGAGACCTCGGCGGTCAGCTTGAGGTCCTCGATGAGGGCGGGGATCTCGGGGTTGATCCGCTTGAGATAGCTGTCCAGGGTGACCAGGTTGTCGCCGATCGCCTCGCCGCGGCCCTCGAGCGCGGTGGCCAACGCGGTGAGCGTCTTGTTCAGGTCGGCGGGCTGCACGGCGCGCAGCAGCGGATAGAGGTCGTTCAGGGTCTCCTCGACCTCGGTGGCGAGCACGCTGCGGTCGATGTTGTCCCCCGCGCTGATCGCCTCCGTGGAGGGCTGCTCGGGGACCTGGAGCGCAACGTACTTCTCGCCGAAGAGCGTCTTGGGCTCGATCCTGGCCGTGACGTTGGCCGGAATCGTGCCGACCTTCTCCGGATAGAGGCCGAGGGTGACCACGGCGCCGTCCTTGTCGGCCTTGGTCTCGAGCACCTCGCCGACCTGGACGCCGCGGATCTTGACGTCGGCACGGGCGGGGAGCTGGAGGCCGACGCTGGAGGCATCCATGGTGACCCGGTCGTAGTCGACGAACGTCTTGTTGAAGATCGCCGAGGTCAACCAGACACCGCCGGCGAGCAACGCCAGGAAGACGATGCCGATGAGCTTCTTGTTGCGCAGCACGGAGAACATCAGCCCGCCAACCTGACTGTGGTCGTGGTGCCCCAGATGGCCATCGACAGGAACAGGTCGATGACGTTGATGGCAACGATCGAGGTGCGTACGGCGCGGCCCACGGCCACGCCAACTCCCGCGGGACCACCGCTCGCGGTGTAACCGTGGTAGCAGTGGATCAGGATCACGGTCACCGCGAAGACCATCACCTTGCCGAACGACCACAGCACGTCGCCGGGCGGCAGGAAGAGGTTGAAGTAGTGGTCATAGGTGCCGGCGCTCTGGCCGAAGAACTGGGTGAGAGTCAGCCGCGTCGCGAAGTAGGAGGAGAGCAAGCCGACGACGTAGAGCGGGATGACCGCGATCAGTCCGCCGATGATCCGGGTGGTGACCAGGAACGGCAGCGAGGGGATCGCCATCACCTCGAGGGCGTCGATCTCCTCCGAGATCCGCATCGCGCCGAGCTGGGCGGTGAAGCCGCAGCCGACGGTTGCGGCAAGGGCGATGCCGGCCACCAGGGGTGCGATCTCGCGCGTGTTGAAGTAGGCCGAGAGGAAGCCGGAGAACGCCGCCGTGCCGATCTGGTTCAGGGCTGCATAGCCCTGCAGACCGACCTCGGTGCCGGTGAAGAAGCACATGGCCAGGATGACGCCGACGGTGCCGCCGATGACGGCCAGTGAGCCGGAGCCGAGGGTGACCTCGGCCAGGATCCGGAGGATCTCCTTCTTGTAGCGGGCCAGGGTGCGCGGGGTCCACGCCAAGGCCTTGAGATAGAAGGAGAGCTGCTCGCCCAGGGTGTCGAGCATCTTCGCGGGGCGCTGGTAGGCGCTCTTGAGGTTCGCCATGGTCGTCAACCCGTCTTTGGTGGCACGAGTTGGAGATAGATGGCGCTCATCACGAAGTTGACCACGAACAACAACATGAAGGTGATGACGACGGACTCGTTCACCGCGTCACCCACTCCCTTGGGCCCACCGCCGGCGTTCATGCCCTTGTAGCAGGCGACGATGGCGGCGATCAGGCCGAAGACCAGGGCCTTGGCCATCCCCTGCCACAGGTCCGGTAGTTGTGCGAGCGCGGTGAAACTCGCTAGATAAGCTCCTGGTGTGCCGTCTTGGAGCACGACGTTGAAGACGTAGCCGCCGATCACGCCCACAACGGAGACCAATCCGTTCAGGAAGACCGCGACCAGCATGCAGGCAAGCACGCGGGGCACGACGAGGCGCTGGATCGGGTCGATGCCCAGCACCATCATGGCGTCGAGCTCCTCGCGGATCTTGCGGGCACCGAGGTCCGCCGCGATGGCAGACCCGCCAGCGCCGGCGATCAGCAAAGACGTCGCGATCGGCCCGGCTTCGCGCACCACGGCCAGGACCGCCGCGGAGCCGGTGAAGGAC
This sequence comes from Nocardioides sp., assembly GCA_036570405.1. Lineage (GTDB taxonomy): Bacteria > Actinomycetota > Actinomycetes > Propionibacteriales > Nocardioidaceae > Nocardioides. Next base: position 1,229 of record DATCYH010000538.1, on the reverse strand, counting down.
TGCGCACCGAACTGCTTGATCAACCCACCGACCTGAAGCGCGATGACCGCGCCGAAGGGAATCGCCACCAGGGCAGTGGGGACGATCGTCACCGAGGCGATGAACCACGACTGCTGCAGGAACTCCCGCAGCTGGAAGGGTCGCCGGAACAGCCCGCGCAGCACATCGAGGGCGAAGGCAAAGAGCTTGCCTGCGGTCCCGATGGGTGCGAAGACCCGGTGACTGGTGAGAGAGGACATGAATCGCCTGTCAGGAGCCGGGGGCGAGACCGGCGTTGGTGGACTGGAACGAACCGGGAGGCGGGGTCACGCCGTTGAGGCGGCACCACTCACCGGCGGGACGCTGGCTGCGACGCGGGATGCCGTTGGACGGCTCCAGCTGGAGTGGGATCGGGGGCAGCGGCGGCATCTCGAGGCCGATCTCGGCGGCCAGCTCGTCGGCGTCCTTCTCCTCGGACATGCCGATCGGGCCCACTGTCTGGGCATTGAGGAACTGGCGTACGACCGGCTCCTCGGAGCTGAGCAGCATCTCGCGGGGGCCGAACATGGCCAAGTGCTTGTGGTAGAGCAGGCCGATGTTGTCCGGCACCGTCCGGGTGCTGTTGATGTCGTGGGTGACGATCAGGAACGTCGCGTCGATCTGCGCGTTCAGGTCGATGAAGAGCTGGTTGATGAACGACGTACGGACCGGGTCGAGGCCCGAGTCGGGCTCATCGATCAGCAGGATCTCGGGATCCAGGACCAGGGCGCGAGCCAGGCCGGCACGCTTGCGCATTCCACCGGAGATCTCGCCGGGGAGCTTGTCCTCGGCGCCGATCAGGCCGACCAGGTCCATCTTCTCCATGACGATGTTGCGGATCTCGGACTCGTTCTTCTTGGTGTGCTCGCGCAACGGGAAGGCCACGTTGTCGAACAGGTTCATCGAGCCGAACATGGCGCCGTCCTGGAAGAGCACGCCGAAGAGCTTGCGGATCTCGTAGAGGTCCTTCTCCGAGCAGCTCGCGATGTCGGTGCCCTCGATCAGGATCGAGCCCTTGTCAGGCTTGAGCAGACCGATCAGCGCCTTGAGGAACACCGACTTTCCGGTTCCGGAAGGGCCGAGCATGACCGAGACCTCGCCCGCAGGAATCGTCAGCGTCACGTCGCCCCAGATCAGCTGCTTGCCGAACGACTTGGACAGGTCGTTGATCTTGATCTCTACACCCATGGCGCCTTTTCTCCCTCTGTCGC
>DATCYH010000537.1:0-2741 GCA_036570405.1 Nocardioides sp. | reverse complement strand
GTTAGCTGGAGGTCTGATCCTGGTGCTCGAGGAGGCGGCTGAGCATCGAGGCGAGCTGATCGCGGCGGATCGGCTGGTCGGCTCCGAAGGTGCCGTCTTCGAAGCCCTCGACGATGCCGATGGCCTCCAGTGCCGCCACGGCCCGAGCATGAGCGCCCTCGGCCGGATCGACGGCGTCGGCCGGCACGGCATCGAGGTCGAGCCCAGCGGCCCGAGCGAGGAGGCTCGTCATCTGCCCGCGCGACAGCCATGCCGCGGGGCGGAACGTGCCGTCACCGAAGCCGGTGGTCAGGCCTGCTGCCTGCAGGGCGCCGATGGCGCCGGCGTGCACCGAGGTCGTCGCATCGGGGAACGACGGGGTGGCATCGTCGAGGCCGAGCGCCCGGGCCAGCAGCGAGCTGATCTGGGCTCGGGTGACCGGCTGGCCAGGTCGGAACGTGCCGTCGCCATAGCCGTGCGCGATGCCGAGCGACTCGAGGCAGCCGACCTCGGGGCCGTGGGTCGCTCCGAAGGCCAGATCCGAGAAGGGGTAGGGCGTCGGCTGCAGCCACACTCCAAGGGACGTGGCCACCTCCTGCCCGTTGGGCAGGCTGCCCACGACCTGCACGGTGTGCTGGCAGGCGGAGAGGTCGTCGGGCAGCAGGGCGAGGGCGGCATCGAGGCTGCCGTTCGCGTCGACCGTGAACTCGCCGATGAGCCGCGGCTCGGAGAACACCCACAGGTTGGCGGGCGAGCTGGGCTTGAACCCGGACATCGTCACCTGCATGCCCTCGCCGGGCGTGAGCTGGAGGGAGCCACCCGACACCGCGCCGGTCCCCGGACCGGTGCCCGCGGCGTCGCTGTGATCGAGCTCGATGTTGAAGCCGGCGCCCTGGATGCCGATGCCGGACGTTCCGCTGGCGCGAGGCACGGTGGCGATCGTGACCGGAGAGGGGCTGCTGCCGACGGTGGAGCCACCTGAACCGGGTCGCAGGTCGGGCAAGCGGCCCGAGCGGTCGGGCACGGGGACGGGGGTGGGAGTGGGCTTCGGCCGCGGGCCCGTCACGGTCGAGGGTGCGGGAACGGTCGGCTTCGCCGTGACGGTGACGCTGGGCAGCCCGGGTCCAGCGGCGCTGACGGCGCGCACCTGGACGTCGTAGGACGTGCCGTTGGTGAGACCCTCGATGGTGAAGGGACTCGTGGTCGAGGTTGGGTCGAGGGCCCGCCACGTCGCGCCACCGTCGAGGGAGTACTGGTAGTTCGATACACCGGCGCCAGGGTCGGACGTGACCGCGACGCTGAGCGCCTCGTCGCGTGGGCTGACGGTGATCACAGGGGCGTCGGCGATCGTCGCGACCTCGAGGGTCAGCAGGCTCGAGTCGAGCTGCTCCTCCGTGTTCTCGGGGTCGGCGTAGCTGGTGAACGCGTAGATCCGGTACTCGCTCGCCGGCGCGAGACCGGTCAGCGAGATCGTGACCTTGTTGCCGGCGGTCACGGAGATGGCGTCGCCGGCGACGACGGTTCCGCCCTCGTAGCTCTGCGACCTGATCTCATCAATGGTCGGCGCGGGGGCATCGGCAGGCAGGAGCAGGTAGTGGAGGGTTCCGTCCTCACCGAAGCGGTAACCGAACTCCGCCGAGGTGGGGGTGACCTCCCCTACCGTCGAGCTGGACAGCGCCGACGCGTAGTCGAGCGCGGCGGGGAGCACCTGCTGCACCCAGTCAGAGTCGTACGCCGGGCAGGCACCGTCCGTTCGCCCACCGGCCGGACCGGGTGCACCGGTGTTGAAGAAGTCGAAGCCCATGAAGATCACGGTGCCGCCGCCGTAGGGCATCGTGGCGACGGTGGCGTTCTCGGAGGTGCCCCACATCGGTGTGAAGCCGGGGACCGTGCCAGCGCCGATCGAGTCGGTGGCGCTCAGGTTCGGAAGGGACGGCACCTCGAGCGCATCGAACGGGGTTCCGGTGGTGCCCGCCGTGTTCTTGGCCCAGCTGGATCCGCCGGTGGTCGCGAGGTCCCAGCCGAACACCAGGTTCAAGAAGTTGGTGTCAGCGTCCCCGTAGGTGCCCGTCATGACCATGACCCCACCTGCATCGACCCAGGATGAGAGTGCTTCACGCGCGCTGTCCGGCAAGAACGCGGCGTCGGAGGGCGATTCGTTCTCCATGTCGGTCATGAAGAAGAACCGGCTCTCGTCCAGCAGCGAGGGGAACGCTTCGCCTCCGAACTTGACGATGCTGCCGTCCACCTCGTAGCCGTCGAGCGCGTCGACGATGGAGATGAGGTTCGAGTTCTCGGTGCCGCAGTCGAGGCCGTCGCCGTCCTGGTTGAGCCCCGGGTAGTTGAAGACCGAGACCGGCACCGGCGGGGGCCCCGTCGGGACGTCAGGTGCCGCCATGGCGGGGGCGATGGGGAGGGAGCAGGTCGCGACCGCTGTCGCGACCACAGCCACGAGGCGGAGGGGACGGCGGGTCGAACCCGACCGACGGGGAGAGTTGTGCATGACGTGCGCCATCGGCCGGAGGAACCGGCAGGTGAGGCATTTCCGAAGAATCTTCTCGATCCGTCGCGCTGGGGACGTCTTGCTCGGGCGACCGGCCCGATCGACGTTTTGCGAGGTGTCGCGCTCGCTACTCAGGTGGTGTCGGGTCAGCTCGCTGGAGGCCCTTGATCCGGTCGAAGATCGAGTCCTCCGAGACAAGGGGGAGCTCGGCGGCATCGGCTCACGAGCTCGTGAAAGGGGCTACCTGTCACGGCGCCTC
>DATCYH010000536.1:0-1741 GCA_036570405.1 Nocardioides sp. | reverse complement strand
CTGCTCGACCTGCACTGGCGCCGCTCGGAGGACGGACTGGCGGAGCTGACGGTCCGAGCGGACGCGTTCTGCCACAACATGGTGCGCGCGCTGACCGGTTGCCTGATCGCGATCGGGGATGGGCGCAGACCGGTCAGCTGGGCGACCGACATCATGGAGGCCCTGCGTCGCGACCCGTCGCTGACCGTGATGCAGGCCCACGGCCTGACCCTGGAGGAGGTCGGCTATCCCGACGGCATCGAGCTGGTGCGCCAGGCCGAACGGGCCCGCAACAAGAGAGAGCTCACGAAGGAGCCTGCTGATGGATGAGGACCAGGACCACTACTTCTCCGCGGACCCGAAGGTCGACTTCGAGCGTGAGGACTTCACCACCGAGGTCTGGGGGCACGAGCTGAGGCTGACCAGCGGCGCCGGCGTGTTCAGCCGAGGACACCTCGACCACGCCACCGCCATCCTGTTCCGAGAGCTCGAGGCGCCCGTCCAGGGTCGCTTCCTGGACCTCGGTTGCGGCTATGGCCCGATCGGCCTGGCCATCGCCGCGGCGGTGCCGCTCTCGTCGGTGACCGGCGTGGAGGTCAACGAGCGCGCGATCCTGCTGGCCAACGAGAACGCGAAGGCCCTGGGCGTCTCGGGCCGCTTCGTGGCCTGCACGCCCGAGCAGGTCCCCTCGGACATGGTCTTCGACGAGATCTGGTCGAACCCCCCGATCCGGATCGGCAAGGAGGCCCTGCACGAGCTGCTGCTCACTTGGTTGCCCCGGCTCGCTCCGGGCGGGCGCGCGGTGATGGTGGTCGGCAAGTTCCTGGGTGCCGACTCGCTGCAGCGATGGCTGGGGGAGCAGGGCTGGCCGACGACCCGGCTGGCCAGCCACAAGGGATTCCGGATCCTGGAGACCAGACGGGGGTGAGCAACCCGGGCGGCGGCTCAGTCGCCGCGCGAGCGCTCCCACCAGAAGCTCCCGATCATCACCACGGCGACCAGCACCCCTCCGCCGATCAGGTCGACGACGTAGTGCTCCCCGAAGTAGACCAACCCCAGGCCCATCGCGGCGGGATAGACGGCGAGCAGCCACTTCCATGCCGAGCGCAGACGCCAGATGCCGTAGGCGGCGATCAGCAACGAGATGCCGAAGTGCAGTGACGGCATCGCCGCGACCGGGTTGCCGACCCCGGTGAGGATCAGGTGGAACCGGCCCAGCCCGACCTCGTCCCAGCCGCGGGCGGTGATCCGCAGCACCTCGGACTCGAGGCGGCCCTCGTTGCTGGCCAGCCACGGCGGTGCCATCGTATAGAGGACGTAGACGACCAGCGCGGCCAGGTTGGCGGCGACATAGCGACGCATCCAGCGCTTCCACTCGACGCGGTTGCGCAACCACAGGACCACGGCGATGGTCAGGCCCACCACGAAGTGCGAGGTGTAGACGACGGCCAGCACCAGGTCGTACCAACGCGGCTCGCTGCCGCGTTCACACGGCGATCCGCACAATTGCTCCTGCAACCAGGCCGAGGGGAGCTCACCGCCGAACATGGCCCGGTCGACCTCGATCGGCATCATGTAGTGGACCGGCATCGCGAAGAGCTCGTCGGCCACACCGCGGCTGTAGAAGTAGAAGACCAGCAGCGCCATCGGCAACCACCAGTCGCGCAGGAAGCCCAGGTGGTAGCGCGGCTGCTCGCCGACGTTCCAGGCGATCGTGGCGAACCAGAGCCAGATGAAGATCTGGACGGTGTCGCTGGGGACC
>DATCYH010000535.1:0-1646 GCA_036570405.1 Nocardioides sp. | reverse complement strand
CCTCGGCCCGGACCAACACGTCAGCCTGACCGCGGACAGCGGCCCGGCGGCCCGCTACCGCGACTTCCTGCGGGTCTCGCGAGGAGCGGTGCGCGTGGTCGTCGGCACCCGAGCGGCCGCCTATGCTCCGGTCCACGACCTCGGACTGGTCGCGATCTGGGACGACGGGGACGACCTCCACGCGGAGCCCAGGGCGCCCTATCCGCACACCCGCGAGATCCTGCTGACCAGGGCTGAGCTCGAGGGGACCGCAGCCCTGATCGGCGGTCACGCCCGCACCGTCGAGGCGCACTACCTGGTCACCACCGGTTGGGCTGTGGAGCTCAGCGCGGGTCGTGAGGTCGTACGTCGGGCGCTGCGGGTGAACGTGGCCGGCTCCAGCGACCACGACTTGGAACGCGACGCCCATGCACGGACGTCCCGGATCCCGCGACAGGTCTTCGAGGGGATCCGCGCAGCCCTCGAGACCGGCCCTGTCCTGGTGCAGACGCCGCGGGCTGGATATGCAGCCACCCTGGCCTGTGAGCGCTGCCGGACCCCGGCGCGGTGTACGGCGTGCCAAGGCCCGTTGCGCCAGCCGCGTGCGGAGTCGGTGCCCGAGTGCGGGTGGTGCGGGACCGCGGCGGGGGACTTCCGGTGCGTCGAGTGCGGACACCGCGGCCTGCGGGCACCGGTGCGCGGTGATGCTCGAACAGCCGAGGAGCTGGGCCGGATGTTCCCGCGCACCCTGATCCGCACGTCAAGCGGCGACCGGGTTCTCGACACGGTGGGCGCGACTCCGGCCATCGTCGTGGCCACCCCGGGTGCCGAGCCGGTCGCCGCGCAGGGCTACTCGGCCGTGGTGCTCCTCGACACCTGGCTCGCTCTGGCCCGGGTGGACCTGCGCACGCCCGAGGAGGCCGTGCGACGCTGGATGAACGCAGCCGCGTTGACCCGTCGCGGAGGCAACGTCCTGGTGGTCGGCGACCCGGCCCATCCGACGATCCAGGCGTTGGTTCGCTGGGATCCGGCCGGCTTCGCCGAGCGCGAGCTCGAGGAGCGTCGTTCGGCCCACCTGCCGCCGGCCAGCAGGCTGGCCACCCTTACCGGACCCACCGGCGCCGTGGACGACGCCGTGACAGTGCTAACCCTTCCGGACGGAGCCGAGCTGCTCGGCCCGCTCGCCCTCGAGGACACCTACCTGGTCCGTGCCGTCATCCGCGCGCCACGCAGGGCGGCCAATGCGCTCAGTGAGTCGCTCCTGGAGCTGCAACGGGTCCGGTCCTCACGCAAGCTCGACCCGGTCCGGGTGCAGGTCGATCCCTACGCACTGTGACCATGACGCGCGCCGGTGCGACGTACACTGATCGGCGCACTCAACAGCAAGGAGCACCGTGGCAGTCCAGCCCATCCGCCTTTTCGGGGACCCGATCCTGCGCAGCCGCGCGGTGGAGGTCACAACGTTCGACAAGGAGCTCCGCACCCTTGTCTCCGACCTGACCGACACGATGCTCGAGGCGCCCGGCGCCGGGCTCGCGGCGCCGCAGATCGGGGTCGGCCTGCGGGTCTTCACGTGGAACATCGACGGTGAGGTCGGTCACCTGGTCAACCCCACGCTGGAGCTCTCCGAGGAGCAGCAGGTCGGGGCAGAAGGCGGCCTCTCCCTT
>DATCYH010000534.1:0-5271 GCA_036570405.1 Nocardioides sp. | reverse complement strand
GGAGGGGCAGCCGTATTCGGCGAAGGAAGTGGGCGGCGTGCTCAGACTCCCGGTGCTCGGCGTACTGGCTGACGACCCCGAGTCCGCGGAGGTGCTGCACCGGGGTACGTCGATTCCTGCTGGTTTCGATCGAGGCCCGTTGGTGCGCAGTCTTCAAGCGGCGATATCGGCCATCCACGCCACGGTGTCCGCGCAGCGCGCCGAGCTCTCCACGGAGGTGTATTCCGGTGTCCAGTGACCATCTCGTGCGACCGACGAATGCCGACCCGCATCTGATCGACCTTCCGCTCTTCGGTCAGCCGTTGCCGAACGGTGCGGCAGCCGTCTCGTCGATCCCCGCTGAGCCGCTCACAACCTTGGGGAGTACCCGCCCGGACGTCGACTGGACGTTGGTTGCCTCGCTTCGATCCCTCGCCTCGAAGCAACTGAGTCAGGCGGTCGCGTCAGCGACCACCCGTCTCGACAAGACCGCCCAGGCAGAGTTGGGCCGGGCGATCGTGCTGGATCTCATCGAGTCAGCGATGGCCGAACGAGTCGACGCCGGAGACGGGGCGTGGTCGGGTGTTGAGCAGACGGCGCTGGCGCAGGCCGTGTTCGATTCGCTGTTCCGCCTGGGGCGACTCCAACCACTGGTCGATGACGACCGCGTCGAGAACATCATCATCGCCGGACACGACAACGTGCACCTCGAGCTGACCGATGGCTCCCTCATCGATGGCCCTCCCGTCGCCGACTCTGACACCGAGCTCATCGATTTCCTGGTCTTCCTCGCCTCGCGCAGCGAGGTCAACGCCCGCGGCTTCTCCGAAGCACAACCCAGGCTCCACCTGCGACTCGATGGAGGTTCCAGGTTGGCCGCCGCCGCGTGGGTGACCCCGAGACCATCAGTAGTGATCCGTCGTCACCGGCTCATGCACGTCACTCTCGACGATCTCGTCGAACGCGGAATGCTCTCGGCGCTCCTTGCTTCGTTCCTCCGTGCCGCCGTCAGGGCCCGTAAGAGCATCGTGGTCGCCGGGTGTCAGGGTGCCGGCAAGACGACTCTGGTCCGCGCTTTGTGCTGCGAGATCGATGAGCACGAGGCCATCGGCACGTTCGAGACCGAATACGAGCTTCATCTCGACCAGTTGGGGCGTCACAAGATCGTCCACCCGTGGGAGGCCCGACCCGGGTCAGGCGAACGTGGCCCTGATGGCCGGCTGGCGGGCGAGTTCACTCTCGACGAGGCCCTCGTCGATTCCTTCCGGTTCAACCTGTCGCGTCAGATCGTCGGCGAGGTCCGCGGCCGGGAGATCTGGGCGATGATCAAGGCAATGGAGTCGGGCACCGGATCCATCTCGACAACACACGCCTCCGATGCCGTTGCTGCGATCCGCAAACTGGTGACCTGCGCGATGGAAGCCGGCGCACACGTCACTCACGATCTGGCGGCCAGCAAGCTGGCCTCCACCGTTGATCTCGTCGTCCAGCTCGACCTGAGGACCGAACGGATTCAAGGTGGGTTCCGCCGGCAGCGGTCGGTCTGTGAGGTCATCGCGGTAGCGCCGGGTGAGCGTGAGACCGGGTACGCGACGACCCACCTGTTCTCTCCTGATGCCGCCGGCGATGCCAGGCCCGATGTCTTGCCTGACGAATACCGGGCCCTCGCTTCGTTCGGGTTCGATCTCGGCGGATACCTCAGCGAGCAGCAGGTGCTGTCGTGATCGCGCTCGTTCCGGCTGCGGCAGGTGCCCTCATCGTGGCGGGCGTGATCGGTCTGTTCCTCGGGCTGAAGCCATCGCTGCCTCCCCTACCCCGCTCGCGCTGGCGCTCGACCAAGCTGAAGCCGCTGAGCCCGCAGAGCAAGCGACTCCTGATGGTCGGCGTGGTCGGCGGCGTACTCGCTTGGCTCGTCACTGGCTGGGCGCTGGCGTTGCTCGCCGTTCCTCTCGCCGTGGTGGGTGTTCCGATCTTGTTGTCCAACTCTGGTGCTGAAGCGCGCATTGGGCGGCTCGAAGCGATGGAGGAGTGGACGCGCTCGTTGTCCGGGGTTCTCACCGTCGGGATCGGTTTGGAGCAGGCGCTGGTGGCTACGCAGCGCTCCACACCGGCCGCCATTCGTCCGGAGGTGGGGCGTCTGGTTGCGCGGCTTCGTTCGCGGTGGGACACCGAGGACGCCGTACGTGCGTTCGCTGACGAGCTGGATGATGCGACCGGGGATCTTGTCGCGGCCAATCTGATCCTTGCTGCCCGGCGTCGGGGCGCAGGTCTGGCCCAAGTCCTGGAGAGTCTCGCGGAGTCGGTGTCTGCTGACGTGCGCGCTCGTCGGCAGATCGAGGCCGACCGGGCCAAGCCCCGGGCGACCGCACGGTGGGTAACCATCATCAGTGTCGGCGTGCTGGTGGTGCTCGCGATCTCCGGCACGTACGTCGAGCCGTACCGCAGCCCGTTGGGTCAGGTGATTCTGGTGACGCTGCTGACGGCGTACGTCGCGACCTTGGTCTGGATGAAGCGGATGGCCATCGGGAAGCCGCTGGCCAGGTTTTTGTCTGCGGCACATGCGTCTGGGGGTACGTCGTGATCGCGGGGTTGCCGTTGGCGATGGCGGCAGGTGCTCTGGTCATGCTCGGCGGCGTTCTGCTGGTGGCCCGTCTACTGCCCGCCCAGGTCGACCTGGCTGAAGCACTGATCCGGCTGACCCCATCGCGTCATCAGACCTCAATCGACGCACCCGACGCGGCTGCGAGCGGCAAGGAACGCATCGGGGTCTGGGCAATCCGGGCGCTTCCGCCTGGGATGTGGGTGCGTACGCCGGTGCGCGAACTGGCGCTCCTGCGGATCTCACTCGCCAAGTTCTATGGCGACAAACTCACCTTCGCTGCCCTGGGGCTGGTTGCTCCGTCACTGCTCGCGGTGTTCTTCGAGGTGCTGGGCATCGGGTTCCCATTGATCGTCCCGGCCTTCGCCTCTGTGGTCTTGGCCGTCGTCATGTTCTTCCTGCCCAACTACAACGCGATCGATGACGCGAAGAAGGCGCGAGTGGAGTTCGCCCGTGCACTGGGTGCCTACATCGACCTCGTCGCGTTGGAGCGCAACAACGGCTCCGGCGTACGCCAAGCGATGGAAGCAGCGGCCGACGTCGGAGATTCCTGGGTGTTCCAGCGGCTCAGCGAGGAACTCGGCCGGTCCAGGTGGTCCGGCCTCCCGCCCTGGGATGCCTTGCACGCGCTCGCAGAGGAACTCGGCCTCCCCGAACTCGACGACTTCGCCGACATCATGCGCCTCTCCGGTGAAGAGGGCGCCGCGGTCTACACCAACCTGCGTGCGCGATCAGCGGCCATGCGGACCGCGATGCTCAACGCCGAGGTCGCACAAGCCAACGCCGTCGGCGAACGCATGACCATTCCAGGATCCCTCCTCGGGGTCATCTTCATGGCGCTGCTGGTTGCGCCTTCATTGCTGCGGATGTTCAGCGGCACCTGAATTGAGAAGGAAGGAAGAAGACGATGAGGCAACTGTTCGCGGTGGTGATGGTGTGGGCGTTCTCGTGGAGCGACCCACCTCGACGTGACGAGCGCGGATCGGTAACCACCGAGCACGTGCTTTGGGCGGTGGCGGTGATCGCCATCGTCGGCATCGTGGTTGCGGCGGTGAAGACCTATGTCGAGATTCAAGCCGGAAAGATCAACTGACCGGCAACGGGATCAACTAGGCTCGGTCTCCATCGAGCTGGTGATCTTGTTGCCGGCCCTCTTCGCGGTTCTCTTCGTCGGAATGCAGGCCGCGCTCTACTACCACGCCCGCACCGTGGCGATCGCCGCTGCGCAAGAGGGTGCCCGCGCCGCTGGAGCCGAGGGGGGCAGCGAATCACGCGGCGTCAACGCGGCCCGGGACTTCATCGCCGACGTTGGCGACGACGTACTGCAAGGACCTACTGCGGCAGCAGAACGAACGGCAACGACGGCAACCGTCGTGATTGAGGCACGCAGCCTCAGCGTCATCCCCGGCTGGAATCCCACCATCCGTCAAAGCGCCACCGTCCCCATCGAACGGCTCACGACACCATGAGCATTCGACGAGGAGACCGCGGCTCTGCCTCGATCGAGGCAGCGATCGCCGTGCCTGCGTTCGGGCTGTTCGTGGGCCTCATCATCTTCGGCGGACGCACCGCCATCGCCCAACAATCGGTCGAATCCGCGGCCTCTGACGCAGCCCGGTCCGCCTCGATCCTGCGCACCAACGCCGAGGCGAAGGCCGCCGCCAAAGAGGCTGCGGTGGCGAACCTGTCCAATCAGGGGATCAACTGCGTCCGCGTTGATGTCGACGTGGACACCCAGCAGTTCAGCCGCAACGTTGGTGAACAGGCCCAGGTTGAGGTCACCGTGTCGTGCCTCCTCGACCTCGCAGACCTGTCGGTGCCAGGGGTGCCAGGCACCCGCACGATCTCGGCGACCATGACCAGCCCCCTTGACACATGGCGGGAGCGATCTGGATGACACAGCGACGCACCTACGACGAGCGGGGATCGATCAGCATCTGGGTGATCACCGCGACGCTGGCGATGATGATTCTCGTCGGCCTCGCGGTCGATCTCGGTGGCCAGGTCCACGCACAACAGCGGGCTCACGACGTCGCTGCCCAGGCCGCGCGCACGGGCGGGCAACAGGTCCAAGCCGTACCGGCCGTCGAAGGCCGCTACGTCGCGCTCGACACCGCCGCAGCGAGGCAAGCGGCCGAGGAGTACCTCGCTGCTGCCGGCGTCGAGGGCACCGTCACCGTGAGCGGCGGCAACACCTTGACCGTCAACGTGACGGACATCTACGCGCCGACGTTCCTGTCCCTCATCGGCGTCGGAGACCTTAAGGTCACCGGCGACGCCTCGGCGCGACTGATCAGAACTACCGGAGGAGTCGAGCGATGACCCGAATCAACTCCCGTATCCGCGGCCTTGCCGCCGTCGTACTCATCCTCGTCGTGGTGATCGGCACCCCCATGCTGCTGATCTTCATCGGAGCCACTCCCTGGAACGTCGATTGGTCTCAACTGCGGATGCTGCTGCTCAGCCCCGACGACGGAACGGTCGCACTGATCCTCATCGGGATCGTCGCGTGGGTGGCGTGGGCAGTGATGACGTTCTGCTTGATCAGCGAGGTTATCGCAGCAGCCCGCGGGGTCCGTGCACCCCGACTGCCCATCATCGGGACCGGGCAACACCTCGCCGCTCAACTCGTGGCCGCGGCCGCTCTTCTGTTCACGGTGGCGCAGCCTCTCGCGATCACCTTCGCTGCAGTG
>DATCYH010000533.1:0-2053 GCA_036570405.1 Nocardioides sp. | reverse complement strand
AAGGTGAGCGCGGTCGGCATGCCCTCGATGCGGAACTCGGAGATTGCCCGGCGGGAGCGCTCGATCGCCTGGGTGCGGTCCTTGCCGGTCACGATCAGCTTGGCGACCAGGGAGTCGAACGAGCCCGGGATGGTCTCGCCCTTCTCGTAGCCGGAGTCGATGCGGATGCCGGGACCGCTCGGCGGGGCCCACTCGGTGAGCGTGCCGGGTGCGGGCATGAAGTTGTTGCCCGGGTCCTCGGCGTTGACGCGGAACTCGATGGAGTGCCCGCGGATCTCGGGGTCGCCGTAGCCGAGCTCCTCGCCAGCGGCGATGCGGAACATCTCGCGGACCAGGTCGATGCCGGTGACTTCCTCGGAGACGCAGTGCTCGACTTGGAGGCGGGTGTTGACCTCGAGGAACGAGATGGTGCCGTCTGCGGCGACCAGGAACTCGCAGGTTCCGGCACCGACGTAGCCAGCCTCCTTCAGGATCGCCTTGGACGACTCGTAGAGGCGCTGGTTCTGCTCGTCGGTGAGGAACGGCGCGGGCGCCTCCTCAACCAACTTCTGGTGCCGGCGCTGAAGCGAGCAGTCGCGGGTCGAGACGACGACCACGTTGCCGTGCTGGTCGGCGAGGCACTGGGTCTCGACGTGGCGGGGGCGGTCGAGGAACTTCTCGACCAGGCACTCGCCGCGGCCGAAGGCGCCGATCGCCTCACGGGTCGCCGACTCGAACAGCTCGGGGATCTCCTCCAACGTGCGGGCGACCTTGAGGCCACGACCACCGCCGCCGTAGACGGCCTTGATGGCGACCGGGAGACCGAACTCCTTGGCCAGCGCGATGACCTCGTCGGCGTCCTTGACCGGGTCCTTCGTGCCGGGGGCGAGCGGCGCCTTGGCGCGCTCGGCGATGTGCTTGGCCTTGGCCTTGTCGCCCAGGGCGTCGATGGCGTCGGGGGAGGGGCCGATCCAGATCAGCCCGGCGTCGAGGACGGCCTGGGCGAACTGGGCGTTCTCGGCGAGGAAGCCGTAGCCGGGGTGCACCGAGTCGGCGCCGGAGCGCTTGGCGACCTCGATGATCTTGGGGATGTCGAGGTAGGTCTCTGCCGGCGTGGCGCCGTTGAGGGTGTGTGCTTCGTCGGCGAGACGGACGAAGAGGGCCTCGCGGTCCGGCTCCGCGTAGACGGCAACGGAACCGATGCCTGCGTCCTTGCAGGCGCGAATGACGCGCACCGCGATCTCGCCGCGGTTGGCGATGAGGACCTTTTGCAGGGGCTTGATCTCGGGCACGAACACTCCTCGACTGCTGAATTCATGGTGACGCGGACGGTCTGCGCCACCAGGGGAGTCTAGGGCCATCCGTCGACTGGTTCGTGACCGGTTCCGGGTCATGGATGCCTACCGACAGGTAGTCGCCGGCGTGAGAACGCTCAGAGCGGCGCGACCCCGTGGGCCGAGGGCCCGTCGTCGCCGAAGATGCGCCGGCACTCGCGTTCGATCGAGGCGTTGCCCCGGCGCACGGTCAGCTCGTCGGTTCCGGGCACCCGAGCCAGCACCTGGCTCAGCGGCAGGTTGACCAGGAAGCGCCAGCCGGTGAACCACGGCAACCGCACGGGAAGGCCGAGGTCGCGCATCGCGCCGGGCCCGAGCAGGCCGGTGGCCATGCTCAGGGTGCGCTCGCGCTCGAAGCGCTTGGCCAGGGCCGAGCCCTCACCCGCATCGATCGAGGAGAGCAGCGAGTCGGCGAGGAGCAGGGAGTTCTCGTCGGGAGCCGGATCCCCAGCCAGGAACTGGTAGAGCAGCCGGCGCCCGATCCGCTCGGTGCGGGGCAGCCACGCGTCGTCCACGCCCATCAGCCAGCCGACGTAGGACCACAGGTGCATGATCGCCTTGCTGTCGCGACGGCTCACGTAGTGGCCGAACAGGCGGGCGTGGAGCAGGAAGCTGGTGCTGAAGACGCCCAGGGTGCTGGCCTGGTCGTACTGGTTGATCGGAACGCCGCGGAAGTCCCAGTCCCAGTCGGGCGCCTGCTCCAGCTGGTCGTTGACGAAGGCGTGCATGATCCGGACGTG
>DATCYH010000532.1:0-2434 GCA_036570405.1 Nocardioides sp. | reverse complement strand
CGATCCGGTCCGGTCGCGACGTGAGCTGCTCCCCCGGATCGGCGTGATGTTGCAGTCCGGCGGAGCGTGGTCCGGGGTGCGGGCCGTGGAGATGCTCACCCACATCGCCACGCTGCACGCCAACCCGTTGCCGGTCGGCCTGCTCGTCGAACGACTCGGGCTCGGCGACTGCGGCCGTACGCCGTACCGCCGGCTCTCCGGTGGGCAGCAGCAGCGTCTGGGCCTGGCGATGGCCGTGGTCGGCCGCCCCGAGCTGGTCTTCGTCGACGAGCCCACGGCCGGCATGGACCCCGCGGCACGGCGTACCACCTGGGAGCTGCTCGAGGAGCTGCGTGAGGCCGGAGTGACCATCGTGTTGACCACACACCACATGGACGAGGCGGAGCGCCTCTCCGACCTGGTCCACGTGATCGACCGCGGGCGACTGGTCGCCAGCGGTACGCCGTTCGAGCTGACCAGGGCACGCGAGCAGACGACCATCCGGCTGGTCGTCACCGACCCCTTCCCCGAGTCCGCGCCCGACTTGTTGAAGAAGGCGCTCGGCGACGACACCGAGGTGACCGCGATCAACGCCCAGAGCCTGATGATCACCGGACCGGCCGACTCGACCACACTGGGCATCGTGGCCCGCTGGTGCGAGGACCAGGGTGTCCTCCCCGAGTCGATGACACTCGGCCAGCGGACCCTCGAGGACGTCTTCCTGCAGGTCACCGGGCGGGAGTTCAAGCCGTGAGCACCGAGCAGGACATCTTCACCCCCGACCCGGGATCCGCGCCCCTGGCCCGCCAGGTCCGGGCCCAGGCCTGGATGGAGACGAAGCTGATCCTCCGCAACGGCGAGCAGCTGTTGCTCGCTGTGGTGATCCCGGTCCTCGCCCTCGTCGGCGGGGTCCTGGCCGCCGACCGGCTCGGGCTCGACTTCGACGAGACGGCCGTGGACATGCTCACCCCGGGGGTGCTCGCCCTAGCCGTGATGTCCACGTCGTTCACCTCGCTGGCGATCGCCACCGGGTTCGAGCGGCGCTATGGCCTGTTGAAGCGGCTCGGCGCCTCTCCCCTGCCCCGGTTCGGCCTGCTGATGGGCAAGGTCCTCGCCCTCCGCGGCGTCCAGGTGCTGCAGGCGATCGTGATCTGTGCCGTCGCGCTCGCCCTCGGCTGGAGCTCCGGCGGTGGCGCTGCCGGCTTCCTGGTCGCGCTGGCCGGTGCGCTGCTCGGCACCGTAGCCTTCGCAGGGCTCGGCCTGGCCCTGGCCGGAGCGATGCGCGCCGAGGCGACCCTGGCGGCTGCCAACCTCGTCTACCTGCTGCTGATGATGGGCGGTGGGATCGTCCTCCCGCGCTCCACCTACGGCGCGGCCGGCGACGTACTCCAATATCTTCCGTCCGCCGCCCTGGGCGATGTGCTGCGTGACGCACTGATCGACCAAACGGCCAACGCAGGAGCGTTCGTGGTGCTGACGATCTGGGCCGTGCTCGCCGCGGTCGTCGCCAGCAGGACCTTCAAGTGGGAATGAGCAGCAAGTGGGAATGACCTCGCGCATCGCACCGCCGGCACTGGCCCGGTTCCTGTGGCCGTTGGCCGTGGCCAACATCCTGGCCAACATCGGCATCGTGGTGACCGGCGCAGCGGTCCGGCTGACCGCGTCCGGACTGGGCTGCCCGACCTGGCCCAAGTGCACCGAGGCGTCCTACCGCGCCCACGGTGAGCTGGGCCTGCACGGCGTCATCGAGTTCGGCAACCGGCTGTTGACCTTCGTGCTGGCTGCCGTGGCGATCCTCTGCTTCCTGGCCGCGGTCGCCGCCAAGGACCGGATCGCCGTCCGTCTGTCGTTCCTGATCGGGCTCTACATCCCCGCGCAGGCCGTGATCGGCGGGATCACCGTGCTCACCGACCTCAACCCGTGGATCGTCGCCCTCCACTTCCTGTCGTCGATGGTGATCATCATGATCTGCCTGGCGCTGCTCGACCACCTGCGCAGCCCGACCCGACCGGCGGCGGTGTCCGGCCAGCGGGCCACCGCATGGGCAATCTTCGCCGCGGGCTGGGTCGTGCTCTACCTCGGCACCGTAGTCACCGGGGCTGGCCCGCACGCCGGCGACCTGGACTCGAAGCGCAACGGGCTGGACCCGCAGACGACCTCGTTGCTGCACGCCGGCTCGGTGGCGCTGCTGATCGTGCTCACCGTCGCGCTGCTGGTGCTGGCCCTCCGGGCCGGCGACCGGTGGCTGAGCGTGGTCACCGGAACACTGCTGGTCCTCGAGCTGCTCCAGGGCGTGATCGGCTGGGTGCAATATGCGCTCGACCTGCCGGTGCTGCTGGTCGCCCTGCACATGCTCGGCGCCAGCCTCATCGCCGCGGGCCTGGCCCGTGTCCTGCTGGCCACGCGGGCGCACACGTCCGAGGCGACCAGGACCGGTCGACTGCTGGCCTGGGCG
>DATCYH010000531.1:0-4867 GCA_036570405.1 Nocardioides sp. | reverse complement strand
GGTCCAGGCGAATAGTTCGGCCGGGGTGCGGTGGTCGAGCGCCGCAGCATGGAGCAGAGATTGCAGGGCAGTGCGGGTCTTGCCTTCCCAGAAGCCGCCGGATTCGACGCCACCGGCCGACAGCCCGGTGGCGGAGGCGAGGCCGGTGGCGCGGATCATCGCGGTTAGTGGGTCTTCGCATCCCCGTACGGGGGACCAGCGCAGCCCGGAGGGAAGTCCTGCGGCGAGCCGTTGCGGGTCGAACACTGCGACGGGCCCGACCTTCTGGCGGGCGGTGATGGTTGCGGCGATGTTGTCGGGTCGGGTTGCGGTGGTCACGACTGCGCCAGGGGCGTCGAGGATGGCGTTGATGACGACGTGCAGGCCCTTGCCTGAGCGCGGTGGTCCGAGGAGCAGGATCGAGTCCTCGACCGAGGCCCAGACCTCCATGCCGCGGGATCGTCCGGGCAGGTAGCCGACGTCGCTGGCTCGGGCGTTGGTGAGGCTGGGTCGCAGGGTCTTGCTCCGTGCGAGTAGCGCCTTCTTGGATGCCACGGTGGCGACGTCTGTGCGGGTCGCGACACCTACCAGTCGACGCGGGTCGTGCTGGGTCTTGTGGTGTAGCGAGTCGACCTTTCGCCAGACCACGAACCCGGTCGTGAGCAGAGCGGCGACGAGTACGGAGAGGACGGGCCAGTAGACCCAGGGTGAGATGTTGGCTCCGAGAACGCTGCCTGGGTCGGCGGGGTCGCCGAGCACTCGGAAACCTGCAGCCCAGCCGGCGGTGGGCTGTTCAGTTCGGCTCGCCCAAGCGGTGAGTGCTGCGGCGCCGCGCAGGAGCGCTGCAACCGCGCTGGCGACTCCGATGGCGATGAGTGCGAGGTTGACGAGGGTGTCGTCGACCGGACGTCCAGCGGTGTTCACGAGGCCTCACGTCCCGATGTCTGGGCATCGTCCTGGTTCGGTCTGGTGGCCCCGGACTGTTCGCCGACGAGCACGACGTCTCCGGCGGTCCGGTCGAGTAGCGCCACTGGAAGGTGCAGGTCGAGCGTGCCGTCGGAGTTGCTGGTGGCACGGTGAACCACGATCGCGACCACGACTTCCTCGCCGGGTTGGAAGCCTCCTCCGGTCAGAGCGCCTGCCCGCACGCTCACTATCGGCCTTTCGTCGCGGGCACTGCGTTTGTGGCTGACCGGCTCCGACGTGGGCTTCGGCGCAGCGGTCGGCGACGGGGTGTGGAAGTCGGTGAAGACCTTGCCGTCGGGTTCGTGGATTTCGACGCGTAGCGCTGATCCGCGTTCGTTGGCGATGCGGTCCAGGAGTGGCCGGAGTTCGCCGCGCGTGAACGCCGAGGTTTCATCGGAGAGCGGTTCGTCATCGATGGTGACGCTCAAGGATCCGGTGTCGTCAACAGTGACACGGACCAGCGGCAGGACGACGGGGATCCGTGGCCGCGACGTGGAGCGGCGGTAGGCGGTGGCCGGGTTCAGGAGACTCATAGTCCGACCACCTGCGGTTCGGCAACCTGCTGCTGGTGGCGCTCGGGCGCAGCTCGGCTAGCGGTAGCGGTGCGGTCGAGCCCCGGGGGATCGCCATTGCCGACCTGTGCGGTGTCGAGTTGGTCGAGGACGCGGACGGCGGTGGTGCGGACCCGTTCGGCGGTGGACTGGATGACCTCGACCGGTTCGCTGCCGGGAACGCTGCTGGCCCAGCTCGACACATACGGGATTGTGTAGGCGCTGGTGTCGAGGCCGTGGGCAGCACCGATCATCAGGGCTACGGACTCGGCTTCGACTTCGGCGATGCCGCGGTGCAGCACCGCGTCTCGAGTGGCGGTTTCGTCGCCGCTGCGAGCTTCGGGGGAGTGGAGCATGACGTGGCCGAGTTCGTGGGCGAGTGTCTTGACCTGGGCTGCTTCGTCCATGTCGCTGCGGACGCAGACCTCGTGGGTGGAGAAGTCGGTGATGCCGTTCGCGCCACCGATCGCGTCGGCGTCGGGAACCTGCTTGAGGGTGAACCCGTGGGCTTCGACTTGGGCGGCGAGTCCCTCCCAGAGCCCCAATGGTGCTTGCCCGGACAGCAAGGTGGGTGCCGGTGGTTCGGGGACCGGGTCACCGTCGGTCTGGGTCACGTCCCACACGTACGCCGGCCGCAGCCCGACCAGCTTGGTGCGGGTTGTCTCGCCGGGTTGGGGTCGTTCGCCGCGGCCCAGGCGCCGCCATGACTCGGCACTGTTGGGGGTGCGGGAGGCGAACCGAGCGGTGACGGGAGCGAGGATCCCGTAGCCGGACTGTCCCTTCATCACCTGTCGGCCCAAGGTCTGCCACTGCTTGAACCCGGCGACGTACGTCGGGGTCGACGATGGGACGCGTCCGGACTGGAAGGCTGCGTAGTGCTGCAGGTAGATCAGCATCGTGTTGTTGAACGATCGGCTGCGGAACCTCGCGGAGAACTCGAGTGCGCGGCGCCAGTCATCGCCGCTGACCAGCGTGCTGACTGACTCGGTCAGTTTGGTGTGCAGCGCGTCGAGCTTGGCCTCGCGGGCCTGCTGCGCTTCGGGTGTCTGGTGCCGCATCCCGACCTCACCTCCTGGACGACGTTTCGTCCATCAGGTGCGTCGTTGCTGTCGCAGGTGGGAGTCGAGGTCGAGTTAGTGCCCTGATCCAGGACACACGGACTGCACGATCGGAGCGGCCGTCTGGTCGTGGGCCGATCGATGGATGGTGGCTGCGTCGGGCGACTTCGTGTTGAGCATGGAGGAGTTGCGAGCGGTGGCGCGGGATGCGGCCGAGTTGGCCCAAGGAGTTTTGGCGTTGTTCGAGAGCGCCGATCCCGACGGCGCACGGCCACGCTCGGCGATATAGGCGGCTTGGGTGTCGCGGATGGCGGGGCTCGAATCCGCCTCCAGCGGGTCACCGCGCTAGATGCGCACCGGGCGGCGAGCGAAGCGTCGACAGATGAGGCCCGGCTGGCTGCCAGCTGCGTCGGTGACGCTGCGGGTGCGGCTCACCTGCATCCGATTGCGAGAGCCACCCAGGTAGGGCACATCCTCCGAGCCGCGGGGATCGCTGCGCTCCTCGCGGAACTTCGGTCTGGAGGCGATCTAGCAGTCGGTGACCAGGCGATTAACGAGGCACGACAACGCGCCACCCCGGTTGTTATCGACGTACTCGGCCGTTACCCCGGGGCCGTTGGCGGCAAGAATCAGATCGCGCAATTGGTGGCCCAGCTCGACAGGGCGTTGCGAGCATGACGTTTCGTGAGGTTCCGACACGAGAGCTATCGCCGTCAGAAGCGCTCGACGGGCAGCGGCAGATTCTTGTCGATCACGGGGTTGCACCCGGCGCGGATGTTCGGCGGGCTGTGTCGCGGTTAACGATGGCCCGGCGAACCTCGCTAATGGCCGTCCGGATGGTGTTGCCGTAGGCGTCATCGGAAAGGGCCGAGCTGTGGAGCCTTGCCTGTTCAATGTGCTCGCGAGCGGCTTTGAACGCTCCCAAGCGGCGGAGGTTGTCGGCGATGTTGAGGTGGAGACTCGGGTAGAACCCGGCCACTTGAAGGTTGACATGGTGTTGTTCGACCCGTTCATCAGTGAGGGCGTCGGCGGCATCGAGAGCGCGGACGTCCCAGACAAGAGCCTCGGCGGGTTCCTCATGGAGATCGGCTAGGTAGTGAGCGAGCGTACAGCGGTGGAACGGGTCGCCTGCACTCCCGATCTGCTCCCAGATCGCGAGCAGGTTTCGCCGAGCTGCTTCGGGGTTGCCCGCGCGTCCGAGGATCACGGCGTTGCCGATTGCCTCCATCATCGGATCGGGAGTGGCGGTGGCTTCAGTCATGAGATGGGTCAGTCCTTGTCGTCTTGGATGGGAGGGGCCATCGAGCAATCGCTCAGTGCGGGGTCGTTCGTCAGGACCGGTGGGGTCGGCAGGGCATTACGAGCGTGGTCAGGTCCCCGTTGTCGGCTGATCGGACAGTCGCTGGCTGGTCAGGTCCACGAAGATCGAGCATCAAGTCGGTGCCTAGCGCGTGGCTCAGCGCGGGATACAACGTGGTCAACTCGAACCAGAGCGTTAGATCAGGCCCGGTGGCGGTGCCGCACAGATCCACCACGGCGTCGGGCAGCAGGAGACTCGGCTTGCCGGCAGCGACGCGCAGCTCGACGGTCGCGGGCGCTCGTTCTAGCGCCTTGAGGATCTGCCGCGTCTCGACCGTGACTCGATGCGTCACCGCGGGGAGTGACGCCATCATGAGCCTGTAGTCGGGAAAGACCTCGCTGAGCACGCGACAGTGGGCCACGGCATCGTCGGCCATGCGGAGGTCCAGCGTCAGCTCGCCCGCTTCCAGCGTCACGGTGGGGCTCCGCCGGAGCCGCGATGCGGCGGCCTGGAGGTCCTCTCCGGCCAGCGTTCCCGCCCAAGAAGCGGCGTAAGGGCGGCTGGGGACCAGCGTCCGCGTGGCGAGGCGGTAGCGATCGGTGGCAGTTAGCGAGATTGCGTCGGGAGCTGCTTCCAGACGTACGCCTCCCAAGGCCGGGACCTCGGGGTCCTGAGTTGTGGTGGACAGGACTTGGTCGACTGCTGCCGCGAGGACTGGACCCGGCAGAGCGCACAGGGTGAGGCGTGCGCCCTCGCCGAGAGATGCCTTGAGTGATGCTGCGGTTTGCTGAATCCCGGCGGACTCCGCAGCGACCCTGGCCACCTGCTCGTCGATGAGCAGGGCGGCGTCCTCGCCGGTGGCGGTGAAGAACTCGCCGATCGTCGGCAGAGACATCCCGATCTCTCGCAACTGACGTAACTGCAAGGCAAGCACCAGTTGCGACTCGCGGTAGAACCGATACCCGCTCACCGGGTCCACCCAATCGGGACGAAGCAAGCAGGCGTCGTCATAG
>DATCYH010000530.1:0-4798 GCA_036570405.1 Nocardioides sp. | reverse complement strand
GTGCCTTCACCGAGCCGTCGGGCACGAGTCGGCGATAGCCCTTCGAGGTGACCGGCGCAGCCGCACGGATCGCGGCGAACGCAGCGTGGTGCGCCTGCTCCGGATCAGTGCGGGTGAGCAGATGGTCGAAGAGCAGGGAGTAGGGCCTCACCCGCGCTCCTTGCTTCCGGCCTCAAGGTTCGCCCGGCCGATGACCGTGGCCCAGTCCTGCAGCGAACGCACGCCGATCTCCCCGGCCCGCATGGCCTGGATGCCCTGCACAGCGGCGCCGAGTCCCTGGATCGTGGTGATGCACGGGATGTCGGTCATGATGGCGGCTGCCCGGATCTCGTAGCCGTCCAGGCGCGGTGATCCGCCACTGGTGGTGCCGTGGGGCGTGTTGACCACCAGTGCCACCTCGCCGTCGTGGATGCGTCCCACGACGGTCCGCTCGCCGTCGGCTCCGTCGCCCTCGTAGTGCTTACGGACCAGGGAGGCGGTCACCCCGTTGCGGCGCAGCACCTCGGCGGTGCCGGCGGTGGCCAGGATCTCGAAGCCCATCTCCGCGAGCTGCTTGATCGGGAAGATCATGTGCCGCTTGTCGCGGTTGGCGACCGAGACGAAGACCTTGCCGCTGAGCGGGAGCGAGCCATAGGCACCGGCCTCGGCCTTGGCGAACGCGGAGCCGAAGTTGGCGTCGAAGCCCATCACCTCACCGGTCGAGCGCATCTCCGGGCCGAGGACCGCGTCGACCATGGTGCCGTCGGGCGTCCGGAACCGGTTGAACGGCATGACCGCCTCCTTGACCGCGATCGGCGACCCGTCAGGCAGGTGCCCGCCGTCGCCGTGGGCGGGCAGGAGACCCTCGTCGCGCAGGTCCTGGATCGTGGCACCCAGCATCACCCGGGCCGCGGCCTTGGCCAGCGGCGTCGCAGTGGCCTTGGAGACGAACGGCACGGTGCGCGAGGCGCGCGGGTTGGCCTCGAGGACGTAGAGCACGTCCGATGCCATGGCGTACTGGATGTTGAGCAACCCACGCACGCCGACACCGTCGGCGATCGCCTTGGTGGACTGTCGGATCCGCTCGACCTCCGAGCTGCCCAGGGTGATCGGCGGCAGCGCACAGGAGGAGTCACCGGAGTGGATGCCGGCCTCCTCGATGTGCTCCATCACGCCGCCCAGGAAGAGCTCGTTGCCGTCATAGATGGCATCCACGTCGATCTCGACCGCGTCGTCGAGGAAACGGTCGACCAGCACCGGCTGTGCCTCGCTGATCAGCCCGTTGGCGACGTACTTCTCGAGGTAGGACTCGAGCGCGCTGTCGTCGTACACGATCTCCATGCCACGCCCACCGAGCACATAGGAGGGCCGGACGAGGACCGGGTAACCGATCTCGTTGGCGATCTCCTGGGCCTGGCCGAAGGTGGTCGCCGTCCCGTGCTTGGGAGCCGGCAGGTTGGCCTCGGCCAGGACCCGGCCGAAGGAGCCGCGCTCCTCGGCCAGGTCGATCGCTGCCGGAGAGGTGCCGACGATCTTGACGCCGGCCTCCTCCAGGCCGCGGGCCAGGCCGAGCGGGGTCTGTCCACCGAGCTGGCAGATCACACCGGCGATCGGTCCGGCGGCGCGCTCGGCGTCGACGATCTCGAGCACGTCCTCGAGGGTCAGCGGCTCGAAGTAGAGCCGGTCCGAGGTGTCGTAGTCGGTGGAGACCGTCTCCGGGTTGCAGTTGACCATGATCGTTTCGTAGCCGGCAGCACTGAGCGCCATGCTGGCGTGCACGCACGAGTAGTCGAACTCGATGCCCTGGCCGATCCGGTTGGGACCGGAGCCCAGGATGATCACCGCCTCCTTGCCCTCGGGGCGCGGGAGCACCTCGCTCTCCTCGTCGTAGGAGGAGTAGTAGTACGGCGTGGCCGCGGCGAACTCGGCGGCGCAGGTGTCGACCGTCTTGAACACCGGACGGACACCGAGGGCGTGGCGCACACCGCGCACCACGGCTGCCGACATGTTGCGGATCCTGCCGATCTGCGCGTCGGAGAACCCGTGCCGCTTCGCTCGGCGCAGCAGCGCCGGGCTCAGTCCGTCGGCGCCCGCGATCTCGCCGGCGATCTCGTTGATCAGCACCAACTGGTCGAGGAACCAGGGGTCGATCTTCGTCGACTCGAAGAGCTCCTCGAGGGTTGCACCCGCACGGATCGCGTCCATCACCTTGCGCAGCCGGCCGTCGTGGGGCACGGCTGCCTCGGCGAGGATCGCCTCCTTGTCCAGGTCGACCCAGGTGTGGCTCCAGTCGAAGACAGCGTCCTTGCTCTCCAGGGAGCGCAGCGCCTTCTGCAGGGCCTCGGTGAAGTTGCGGCCGATCGCCATCGCCTCGCCGACCGACTTCATGTGGGTGGTCAGCACCGGGTCGGCACCGGGGAACTTCTCGAACGCGAACCGGGGCACCTTGACCACGACGTAGTCGAGGGTCGGCTCGAAGGCAGCGGGGGTGCTGCCGCCGTCGGCGCGAGTGGTGATGTCATTCGGGATCTCGTCGAGGGTGTAGCCGATGGCCACCTTCGCGGCGATCTTGGCGATCGGGAAGCCCGTCGCCTTCGAAGCGAGGGCACTGGAGCGGGACACCCGGGGGTTCATCTCGATGACGATGAGGCGCCCGTCGGCGGGGTTCACGGCGTACTGGATGTTGCAGCCACCGGTGTCAACGCCCACGGCCCGGATGATGCCGATCGCGAGGTCGCGCATCTTCTGGTACTCGCGGTCGGTCAGCGTCATCGCCGGGGCGACGGTGATCGAGTCACCGGTGTGCGTGCCCATCGGGTCGAGGTTCTCGATGGAGCAGACGATCACCGAGTTGTCGGCGCTGTCGCGCATCACCTCGAGCTCGTACTCCTTCCAGCCGAGGATGGACTCCTCCAGGAGCACCTCGGTGGTGGGCGATGCGGCCAGGCCGGAGCCGCCGATGCGCCGCAGGTCGGCCTCGTCGTAGGCCATCCCCGAGCCGGTGCCGCCCATCGTGAACGACGGGCGGACCACCATCGGGTAGCCCAGGTCCTCGGCCGCCTCGAGCAGGTCGTCGATCGAGTGGCAGATCACCGAGCGGGCCGACTCGCCACCGAGCTGGGCGACGATCTTCTTGAACTCCTGGCGGTTCTCGCCGCGATCGATCGCCTCGATCGAGGCACCGATCAACTCGACGTTGTACTTCTCCAGGACGCCGGCCTTGTCGAGCGCGACGGCGCAGTTCAGCGCGGTCTGTCCACCCAGGGTCGCGAGCAGCGCGTCGGGACGCTCCTTGGCGATCACCTTCTCGACGAACTCGGCGGTGATCGGCTCGACGTACGTCGCGTCGGCGAACTCGGGGTCGGTCATGATCGTGGCCGGGTTGGAGTTGACCAGGATGACCCGCAGGCCCTCCTCCTTGAGCACCCGGCACGCCTGCGTGCCCGAGTAGTCGAACTCGCAGGCCTGGCCGATGATGATCGGCCCGGAGCCGATGACCAGGACCGACTTGATGTCTTCACGTTTCGGCATCTCAGGCCTGCCCTTCCGTCAGCACTGCATTGTCGTCGGCTCGCGTTGCTCGCCGTGAGTCCATCAACCCGCGGAAGCGGTCGAAGAGGTATGCCGCGTCGTGCGGACCGGCGGCGGCCTCGGGGTGGTACTGGACCGAGAAGCTCGTCAGCTGGCCCGCGGCGTCGCGGAGCTCGAGGCCCTCGACCACGTCGTCGTTGAGGCACACATGCGAGACGGTGGCCTCGCCGAACTCGGTGGTGGTGCTGCCCTGCAGGGGCGCGTCCACGGCGAAGCCGTGGTTGTGGGCGGTGACCTCGACCTTGCCGGTGGTGCGATCCATCACCGGCTGGTTGATGCCGCGGTGGCCGTACTTCAGCTTGTAGGTGCCGAAGCCGAGGGCGCGACCGAAGAGCTGGTTGCCGAAGCAGATCCCGAAGTAGGGCAGGCCCTGGGCCAGGGCGCCCTTGAGGAGCTCCACCTGGTCCGTGGTGGCCGCCGGGTCGCCGGGACCGTTGGAGAAGAACAGACCGTCGGGGTTCACCGCGTTGACCTGCTCGAGGGTGGCGTCGGCAGGCAGCACGTGCACCTCCACCCCCCGCTCGCTCAACATCCGCGGCGTGTTGGCCTTGATGCCGAGGTCGAGGGCCGCCACGACGAACGGCTTGGCGCCGTCGGCGAGGTTCTGGGCGGGAACGACGTAGGTCTCGCGGGTGGACACCTCGCTGGAGAGCTCGGAGCCCTTCATCTCCCCGGACTCACGCACCCGGGCCAGCAGAGCCACGGGGTCGGTATCGGTGCTGGAGATGCCGACCCGCATCGCACCGCGCTCGCGCAGGTGGCGGGTCAGCGCGCGGGTGTCGATGCCGCTGATGCCGACGATGCCCTGGTCGCGCAGCTCGTCGTCGAGCGTGCGCTGGGCGCGCCAGTTCGACGAGATGCGCGCGGGGTCGCGTACGACGTACCCGGCCACCCAGATCCTGCCGGACTCCATGTCTTCGTCGTTGACCCCGGTGTTGCCGACGTGCGGCGCGGTCATCACCACAACCTGGCGGTGGTAGGAGGGGTCGGTGAGGGTCTCCTGGTAGCCGGTCATGCCGGTGGAGAAGACCGCCTCACCGAAGGTCTCCCCCGGTGCTCCG
Organism: Nocardioides sp.; assembly: GCA_036570405.1. Taxonomy (GTDB): domain Bacteria; phylum Actinomycetota; class Actinomycetes; order Propionibacteriales; family Nocardioidaceae; genus Nocardioides. The sequence continues at coordinate 167 of DATCYH010000530.1, read as the reverse complement.
TAGGACTCGCCACGGAAGACGCGCCCGTCCTCGAGGACGAGCAGCGCCTCAGTTGTCTCGAAACCACTCATGCCAGTTGTCCTTCCACGACGGTGGCGACGCCGCGCAGCAGCGTCGCGTGCACGGCACCGGTCAGGGTGCGTCCGTGCCAGGGATTGTTGCGGGAG
>DATCYH010000529.1:0-7586 GCA_036570405.1 Nocardioides sp. | reverse complement strand
CGTGGCGTGGCTGGTGTTCCGGCAGCGCGAGCCCCGGCGCGGGTCGGCCGACATGATGGCGGCGATCGGGGCCGGCTCGATCCAGCACGCCGACGACGACGAGGGTCCGGCGCTGTTCGACCGCGGCTTCCGGCAGTTCGTCCGCGACATGATCAGCGGCCTGCGCGAGGACATGCGCACGATCATGGGCATCCGCACCATGCGCTTCGCCCTCGTCGGGGTGGCGGCGCTGCTGTTCACGATCACGGCGATCGCCAACTGGCTGCCCCAGTACTACGAGCGGCACCTGCACTTCGACGTCGGCCAGGGCGAGGCCATGTTCGGCCTGCTCGCGGTGCTGGGCGGCGTGCCCGGAGTGCTCGCCGGCGGCCGTGCAGCCGACCGCTGGGCGCCAAAGATGACCGGCGGGCGTCTGGCGCTGCCCGCCATCTTCTTGTTCATCGGCACCGCCTGCTTCACCGGCTCCTACCTGTTCAAGGCCCCGGCCGGGGCGACCGAGCTCGACTGGTCGGTCGCGGGCCCGACGTTCGGGCTCCAGCTGATCGGCCTGTTCATCGTGACCATGGCCATCCCCGGGCTGCGGGCCGGGCTCACAGATGCCGTGCCCGCCCACCTGCGCGGAGCGGGCTTCGGTGCCTTCAACCTCGTCGCTGTCGTCTTCGGCATGGCGGCCGCGCCGTTCATCGTCGGCACGCTGTCGTCGATCTTCGACGAGAACCTGCGCACCGCGTTCCTCATCGTGACGCCGTTCAGCTTCATCGGAGCCGCAGTGCTCTTCCGGGCCCGCAAGTTCCTCGACGAGGACATGAACAAGATCATGATGGCGGTCTTGCAGGCCCTCCAGGAAGAGCGTGACCGGAGCGCAGAAAGGGCCTCTGACCAGGGCGTCTCCAGTTCCTGAGGACTGTCCGCCACGATCCGGCGTTGACCTCCAGAACACCCCTTTTTCCGTCGTTATGGCACGTAGATGGCACGCAACCATCCGGTTGCACACGTGAAGCGGCGTGATTCGAGCGCTCCCACCAACCGGTTCTCCGGTCCACGCCGTCGGTCATCCGGTATGCGGTGCTCGTCTCGGTCCAGACTCGGCCGGTGCTGTTGTCGCCCCACTTGTCCCCCGGAGATCGCGTCGCCGTCGTGTCTCCTGCGAGCACGCCGCAACGCGAAGCGGTCGAGCGATCAGTCGCTGAGCTGCGCCGCTGGGGTCTGCGTCCGGAGATCGGCTCACACGCCTTCGACGAGCAGTCCTATCTCGCCGGCACCGACGAGAACCGCCTGGCTGATCTGAATGCCGCGCTTCGTGATCCAGGAGTCCGCGCCGTCTTCGCGACGCGGGGAGGCAAGGGCGCGTACCGCATCGCTGATCGGCTCGATTTGGACGCACTGCGACGCGACCCAAAGCCGATCGTCGGGTTCAGCGACATCACCGTGTTGCACCTGGCCATCGCCCGCCACGCTGGGGTCGCCTCCATCCACGGTCCGATGGTCAGCTGGGACGAGGGCCACATCGGACGAGTTTCGATCGACCGCCTCCGCACGGCGCTCATGACGACTGATCCGGTCATCATCGAAACGGATCCCGCTGAGGCGACAGCGGCGCTCACGACTACAGGACTAGCGACCGGGCTCCTCATCGGCGGCAACCAGGACAGCGTCGCTACCTCGGCAGGATGGGCTCTCCCAGCGCTCGGCGGCGTCATCTTGCTCCTCGAAGCCTTCAATCTCCGGCTCGGTCACATCGACCGTCAGCTCACGATGCTGAAGAACGCTGGGTACTCGGATGGACTGGCCGGAGTCGCCGTCGGCCAGTACACGCAGTGCGGACCAGAGGAGAACGAGCCAAAGGCCTGGTCGCATCTCTCGGTCCTACGCAACCACCTCGAGGGCCTAGCCGTACCCATCCTCGGTGGCCTCGCCATCGGGCACGGCCGGGACCCTCACTCGGTACCGCTAGGCACCACAGCAACGCTCGACGCCAACGCCGGCACGTTGCACGTCGACTCGGCTGTGAGGTGACGGCCTCGACCCTTGCTCGGCTCCCGTGGCGCGGGAGGATGGCCCCCGCGAACCGGGCAGAAGCAACGTCCTCGGCGCGTCGCTCGACGCTGCGGGTCGCCTGGCGATGGCGTCGGCGAACGGGCTGGCTTGGTCCCGTTCCGGGCGAGTCGAGTTGTCGCCATCGAAGGGCCGCATGGGCACGGGTTCAGAGGCCGATGGACAGTTCCGGCGACCTGCGCAGCGTCTGCTCGATTGAGGGCGGCTGGACTGCTGCGGCAGCGTGCAGGCGCTCGAGCGTGGCCAGTGCTGACTCTCCTGGGGGGTCTTGGCGATCATCGCCTCGAGCTGGTCGGCGGGATCGACGGCGCCTGTTGGGTCCGGGAGCCAGGCGTGGTGCTCCTCGCGGCCTCGGGTGAGGGCGACGTAGGCGTGGTTTCTGGTGGCTCCTGGCTCGAGGATGGCGATGCCGACATCGACGGTGTCGCCTTGGGTGCCGTAGCCGGTGACGGTCCAGCCAAGCTCGACATGGCGCTGCACGTACTGGTGAGGCAACACCGCCGTCCCTCGCTCGGGGTGGGTCACCGCGAGGTCGCCGTTCGGACGGACCTCCTGCGCGGTCCAGACCTGCCGATTGCGTACGGGCTCGTCTCGATCGGTGTGCAACGCCGCGTCGTTGCGGCGCGTGGCAATCAAGTCACCGACGGCCACGGTGGTCCCGTCGCCAAGAGCGACCCGCTGTCCAGCTCGCTCACGGCGCTTGGCCTGGATGGCGAGGTTGATCTCCCGCGCCGTTGCGACGCTCGACGTGGTGATCGCCACCGACCGCCCCGCCTCGGCATGGCGGTGGTGGACGTCGGCAACTCTGCGGCCGAGCCGCAGGGTGACTGGTGTGGGGTCGCCCGTGCTCGGCGTAGGCATCCACCGCGCGGGTCTCGCCGGCTCGTAGCGCAAGGCTGGCCTCGGCTTCCCACGGTTCGAGGAACCTGCGGGGCGTGTCGATCTCGTGGTGATGGACGGTGTCGCACCAGTGTGCGAACACGCCGCCTCGTCCGACGGCAGGCAGCTGGGCTGGATCGCCGACGGCCACGATCCGCCACCAGTTGCGCTTGGCCAAGCCGACGAGCTCGGCGAGGTCCTGGGTCGGCGCCATGCCGGCCTCGTCGACGAGCACGGCCGTCCCCGACGGCCAGGGCGAGGCCCCCGGGCCCCGATGTCTAGTGAGGAACCCGGCGAGCGTGTCCGTAGGACAGCCCGCTTCGTGACCCAGCACGTCAGCGGCCTTGCCCGAGGGCGCCAGACCGACGACCGATCGACCCTGCGCCTGGAGCGACTGCACCGCGCCCGCCGTGGTGCGTGTCTTCCCTGTCCCCGCCGGTCCGACCACCACGACCAAGCTCGCCACGCCGGCGATGGCTTTCGCGGCATCAGCCTGCGGATCACCGGAGCCCGACTCCGTCGGATGGGCCCGGCTGAGCGCCCAGTCCTGGAGCATCCGCTCCTGGCCGAGCACGAGGTCGGTCGTCAGCCGCCGATCGGTGACGTGCTCCTCCACGGACCTTCCGTCTCGGCGGTACGGGCCCTCGTGGTCGGGAGCCAGCTCGAGGCAGCGGGCCGCCCCGCGCACGGCGATCCGATCGATGACATCGACGTGCTCGATGGCGTTGGCGGCAACGCCAGGCGGCAGCAACGTGGCGATGTGCCGGGCGAGGTCCGCGACGAGCCAGGTCGACGACTCCTGTTCGACCCGACGCAGCGCCTCGCTAGCCAGAGCGTTCTCGTCGAGCTGAGGTCGACTCCTGTCATGCCGAGCGAGGTGTTCTGACGTCAGCTGGCTGACGTCGACGCCGATGTCGAGCGCTTGCTGGGCCCAGGTGCCGTGGAGATCAGCGGCGGCGATGCCCATGGCGGCGTCGACAGCGCTGTCGTGGGCGGCGAGCACCTCAGCTCTGACCCACGGATCTGGTGTCAGCGCCCAGAGCACCGACACCGACTTCGGAGCTGAGAACGTCGCGTCGAACCCCCGCACCGACTTCTCTCCGAAGGAGCGGCCCAGGCGGCGATCTGTTTCCGGGTGGCGACCCTCGAGCAAGGCCCGCAGCTCGTCTGGAGCCACCTCGCCCGAGACGCCGAGCGCCCGCTGGCCGCCGCCCCACCACCGCCCGGCTGGCTCGTCAGGATCCAGGTAGTAGTCAGCAGGACCTCGGCCGCGCTCCGACACGTCAGCTCTCCGCTCGGCGAGCCCGGCGTAGTACTCGACGAGAGCGGCAACGCCCCCGCCGCCCCCTTGAGCGTCGTGACCCGCATCACCGGCCGACACGCTGGAATCGACCCGCCGGTCCGACCCCGGTCAGTGCACTCGTCTGCCTCATGCATCTCTAGGCCGCTCGCGGACTGGCTTCTTCCGAAATGCGAGTAAGGCTGAGCTGGCACAATCGCAGACAAGCCGATGCGCAGCATCGGTGCGTCAGCATTGCACTCGTCGTGCGCGAAGGACTGGGCTGAACGGCGGCGGCCGCGGCCCTCCCTGCGCTACGTGTCCCTACGGGAGCTCGCCTTCTTCGCCGCCGTAGGAGAGTTTGCGCGCGAGCCGGTCGACTTGATCGGCCCAGGCGCCACGGGGTCCGCCTGCGGCTTCGGCGCCTTCGCACGCTTAGTCACACGCTCGCCTCCCTGACTGTGTTTCGGGGTGGCAGCCTCTGCGCTTTTCTTAGCGGACGGGCGCTTCTTCCTCACGATGGCCTCAGGCGGGGGCGCGGTTGAGTTGCCAGTCTCACCTGCCGCTTCGTCGAGCGACTCCCACAAAGTCGGCTGCGGCTGGGCCGCTCGAGCTCGCGCCCGCCTCGTGCGGTCGAGCCGCCCGAGGTTGCCGTCTCGAGGCGGAGACTCGGCGCGCTGAGCTAGCGCGCGGCGAACATCGTCGCCTTCATGCTGAAAGGGCCCCCACGCCACCTCCCATTCTGAACCCGACACGCGCCTAGCGAACCGGCCGCGCTCAAGCAGCTCCATTGCTCGAGTGACGTCTGCGCTCCGACACTTCCCGTACTTCTTGCGCAAGGTGGCGGCGAGGTCCCCGGACGTCGTGCGCATCGGGCTCTGTCGCCGCTCTCCTTCGTCTTGAGCTCCGAACATCGTCGGGAACTCGCGGGTCCAGAGGTGCGCGGCTAGGTACAGCTGGTCGATCTCGTCGTTCATGAAGATCCACTGAGCCTTGATCTGCTCGAAGTACCGCGCCTTCAAGTCGATCTCGCTCTCAGCGAGCCATCGCCCTATTCCGTCACGATCGGGCTCACGCAGGGTGCCGTTCAGGGGGAAGCCTTGTCGTGCGAACACGTAGCCGCCCTCGGACGGAGCGGCACTCACGATGCACGGCGCCACCGACATGGTGAACCAGTGGCCGTCGCTCTTCAGTCGATCGCGGATCACGCGGTTCACGGCCGCAGTGCCGGTTCCATGCTGCACAATCAGAACGTGATCGATCCAGGCCGGGGCGACGGTCCCGCCGTCAGCTGACTGCACGTAGGGCAGGTTGTCGTACCGCTGGATCTGCCGGCAGAGTGCGTCGACCCCCTGGTCCGCTAAGGAGAGCTGAGCTACCTCGCCCACCAGCGCACCGCCGTCGTGGAACAGGACCGTGAAGTCCGGCGTTGCCTCCTTCCCATCAGGATGGGTGATGAGTGGGTAGCGCTCGAAGTGCGCGACCGTCGGCGAGAGCGATGCCTGTTCCGTGAACAGGAACTGGAACCCGGACACGATCCCAACAGCGCGGTCGTAGACGTCCGCTCGGGCAACAAGATCATCAGCTGCCCACTTGGAGCCGCCCGGCCCGCCCACCGCATCCGCCATGGTCAGCGAGCGATGAGCAGATCCTGCTTGGACGGACCGGCGTCATCGACTCGCTCACCGACTGAGCTCCCCTGCATGCCTTCAGTGAGGCACTGCAGCACAAAGTTCAAGGCGCCGACGCTGCTTCTGAACCCAGGGTGAACACTGATCTCGTCTGGCGCTGTCACGAACACGTCAAAGTTCGAGCCGTCGCCATAGTCAGTCACAGACAGGTGTAGGTAGGGATTCCGGTGAACTACAGCCACTGCGAGCCGATGCTCATCAGCGAGCAGCCGAATGACTTCGCCGGTGTCCTCCGGACTCCGCAGTAGCGGCCCCGGCAGGCGAACGCTCAGTGGCCGCCGGATCTTGCCGACTACCCGCTCCCGATGCTCGAGAAGGCTCATCCGTCTCGCCGCTGCGGCCTCCAGCTGCGACAAGACGATTTCTGCAAACTGGCCGAGCTCCCCGGTGTAGAAGGTGGCTCCTGCGTTGCGCCTCAGGTGGATGGAAAGGTCGCCAGCCCGCAGCAACGCGGTCCGCACCTGGCCAGAGTTCGGAACGTCTCGGAAGACGGCCTCGGCGAGAGAGGGACGGTTCGCCCGATAGCCAACGGCGTGCGACTGAAGACCGTCTCGCCAGGTGAGCTTCGAAACCTCAACCGCCCCGATCGTGCCGAGGGACTCTCCCACGCCGAGGAAGTCATCCTCGTTGAGGTAGCACGGGACGAGCGCACGGGACGATCGGGCGACCCACCTCTCCACCCGCTGCCATCGGCCGTCGCTTGCTGGGACGGTCGCGACCATCTGCACGATGCCATTGACTTGAGGCCACAGGGACAGCACGAACGGCTCATCGGTCCCGGTGTCGATCCGCAGGATGGATGTCGAGCCAACTTCGCGTTGCTCCACAGCTACTCCGGTCGCGGCGCGGACGAGCGCGGCCGAGGGCTGCCGATCTGGGTCCGGATTGATGAGCGTCCAGAATGTGAGCTGATCTTGATCGAGATCCTCAGCTGCCAGGTCCTGACGGATGCGCCGAAGCGCATCGAGCATCGAAACTGGGGCGTCGAGCGTCCACAGCCGGGCGTCTGTTGCTGTCATGCCGAAGTGCTTGCGAGGGGCCATGGGTGCGTAGCGCGCCGACATCAGGCCGACCCGCGGCGGCAGTGTACGTCTGACCCTCCCCGATTGCCCGACGGCGCTCCTCCTCAAGGTTCCCGGGCGTGGACACCCAGCAACCAGGCTTGCGGTTATCCAGGGTCTGACGTCTCGACGTCGGAACCTCAGCTGCCACTGGCGTGCAGTCGCCCAGGCTGGCCCCGGACCGTTGGGCTCGTGATTGGGATCCCTGTCAGGACCTCAGTCGGGACCCTGGCGTGGTCGGCTCACACGCCGTATCCGCATGGAGGTGGGACCCTTGTCGAAGACAACACCATCGTTCGCAACAACTCCGCCGCTGCTGCCCGACCGACTGATCGGCATTGCCGACGTGGCCGAGCTGCTCGGCGTCGAGGTGCGTCACGTGCGTCGGCTCGTTCACGAGCTTCGGATCCCGTTCATCAGGTGGGGTCACCTGCTGCGATTCGACCCACTCGACTTGGCGGCATGGATCGACTCACATCGCCCTCTGTGTCCGTGAAGCGTGAGACACCTTCCATCCCCTGATCCGTGCTCGAGGGCGATGAAGGTGAAGATCGATGACCAACACAACCAACCGTGCTGTCGCCGAGAATGGTGACCTGCGCAACAAGAAGGATCCCGAGG
>DATCYH010000528.1:0-6310 GCA_036570405.1 Nocardioides sp. | reverse complement strand
GCTCGACGCCGAGACCCGCGAGGCGGCGCTCGCCATCGTCGAGAAGATCGCGGCGAAGTAGTTCTGCATCCGATCCAGGCATGTGGCGGGCCGACGACCTCGGCCCGCCACAGGCATGTTCCACTGACCAACACTCCCGAGGGAGCATCGTGACCACCACGACCGAAGAAGAAGTCGGACTCATCTCGACCAGGTCCAAGCGCCAGGTCGGCGACGTCGTCTTCGCCCGGATCGCGTTCGTCGCCGGGCTGGCCATCATGGTGGCGCTCGCCGGCGTCTTCATCTTCCTGGCCATCGAGGGCATCCCCGGGTTCACCCAGGACGCGCACTTCTACGGCCCCGACGCCACCACGTTCCTGGGCTATGCCGGTCCGCTTGTCTACGGCACCGTGCTGGCCGCGGTGCTGGCGTTGATCCTGGCCGTCCCGCTGGCCTTCGCGATCGCGCTGGTGATCAGCCACTATGCCCCGCGCTGGCTGGCCGGGCCGATCGCCTACGTGATCGACCTGCTCGCCGCCCTGCCGAGCGTCGTCTTCGGCCTCTGGGGGATCGACATACTCGCCCCGAAGCTGGTCCCGCTCTTCATCTGGCTCGAGGAGAACCCGGGCTTCCTGCCGTTCTTCGCCAAGCCGGTCAACCCCGCTGGTACGACGATCCTCACGGCCGGCGTCGTGCTCGCCATCATGATCCTCCCGATCATCACCGCGATCTCGCGCGAGGTCTTCGCCCAGACGCCGAAGCTGCACCAGGAAGCAGCCCTGGCCCTGGGCGCGACGCGCTGGGAGATGATCCGGATGACGGTCTTCCCCTACTCCCGCTCCGGCATGATCAGCTCGGTCATGCTCGGCCTGGGCCGCGCGCTCGGCGAGACGATGGCGGTCGCCATGGTGCTGGCCCCCGGCGGCCTCTACACGCTGAACCTGATCGGCAACGAGAACCCGAACAGCATCGCCGGCAACATCGCGCGACGCTACAAGGAAGGTACGCCGGGCACCGTCGCGGTCCTGATCGCAACCGGCCTGGTGCTCTTCGTGGTCACGTTCCTGGTCAACTTCGCCGGCCGCTGGATCGCCGGTCGCGCCGAAAGGAAGATGAAACGATGAGCGTCACCACCACCGCCTCGCCCGTGACCGCCACGGCCAGCTCGCCGCTGGTGCGCCCGCGACTGCCCCGGTTGGCACCGGCCGTGGCCGGGGTCATCGCGGCCTCCGCCGCCGGACTCGTCGCCCTCACCCTGGGCGCGGGTCTGATCGCCTGGGCGATCGTCGCCGTGCTGCTCTTCAGCGCCGTGCTGCCTGTGTGGGCGCTGGTCGTCGAGGGCCGCCGGGCGGCCGCCGACCGGCTCGCCACCTCTTTGGTCTGGACCGCGTTCCTGGTCGCCCTCGTCCCGCTGGTCTCGCTGTTGTGGACGGTGCTCGTCAAGGGCGCCGGCGCCATCAACGGCACCTTCTTGACCTACTCGTTCTATCGGACCTCGATGGACCAGCCGGTCGGGATCTACCACGCCATCGTCGGCACCCTGATGATCACGCTGTTCACCGCGATCATCTCGGTCCCGATCGGCATCATGGCCGCGATCTACCTCGTCGAATATGGCGCAGGCAGCAAGATCGCCGCCACGATCACGTTCCTGGTCGACGTGATGACCGGCATCCCCTCGATCGTGGCCGGCCTGTTCGCCTATTCGCTGTTCGCGTTGCTGTTCGGGGCCGGGTTCAACGCCGGCATCGGCGGCTCGGTCGCCCTGTCGCTGCTGATGATCCCGATCGTGGTGCGCTCCTCGGAGGAGATGCTGCGACTGGTGCCGGACGACCTGCGCGAAGCGGCGTACGCCCTGGGCACACCCAAGTGGCGCACGGTCGTCAACGTGGTCCTGCGCACCGCGCTGGGCGGCATCGTCACCGGCGTCACGCTGGCCATCGCCCGGGTGATCGGCGAGACCGCCCCGCTGCTGCTGGTCGCCGGTCTCACCGCCCGCACCAACTTCAACGTGTTCGACGGTTTCATGAGCACGCTGCCGGTGCTGATCTACAGCCAGTTCCGCAAGGGCACCGAGGGCGACTTCGCAATCGCCTGGGGCGCTGCCCTGGTGCTGGTCGTGATCGTGCTGATCCTCAATGTCATCGCCCGTATCGTCGGGAAGATCTTCGCCCCCAAGACCGGGCACTGAAAGGCTAGGAAACAAGACAATGGCCAAGAGCATCTCCGTCAAGGACCTCGACATCTACTACGGCGACTTCCTCGCCGTCCAGGGCGTCACGATGAGCATCAAGTCCAGGGCAGTGACCGCCTTCATCGGTCCCTCCGGCTGCGGCAAGTCGACGTTCCTGCGCTCGCTCAACCGGATGCACGAGGTGATCCCCGGCGCCCGCGTCGAGGGTGACGTGGTCGTCGACGGCCAGTCGCTCTATGACCCGGGTGTGGACCCCGTGGCCGTACGCCGGGAGATCGGCATGGTTTTCCAGCGTCCGAACCCGTTCCCCACGATGTCGATCTACGACAACGTCCTGGCCGGGAACAAGCTGAACAACAAGCGGATGAAGAAGTCCGAGGCCGACGACATCGTCGAGCGTTCACTCAAGGGCGCCAACCTGTGGACCGAGGTCAAGGACCGGCTCGGCAAGCCCGGGATGGGTCTCTCGGGTGGTCAGCAGCAGCGTCTGTGCATCGCGCGCGCGATCGCCGTACAGCCGCAAGTGTTGCTGATGGACGAGCCGTGCTCGGCACTGGACCCGATCTCGACGGCCGCGATCGAGGACCTGATCCACGACCTGAAGTCGGACTTCACGATCGTGATCGTCACCCACAACATGCAGCAGGCCGCCCGGGTCTCGGACGACACCGGCTTCTTCAACCTCAAGGCCGTCGGCGAGCCCGGCCACCTGGTCGAGTTCAACCCGACCAAGCAGGTCTTCTCCAACCCGGACAACGAGGCCACCGAGGCCTACATCTCGGGCCGCTTCGGCTGAGCCGCGAGCCTGCACTTGTTGCGCGCCGAACCGGCAGTTGTTGCGCGCCGAACCTGCAGTTGTTGCGCGCCGAACCTGCAGTTGTTGCGGTGCGAACCTGCAGTTGTTGCGCATCACACGGTGTCGGACACCCCGACACCGGCGACGAGCCTCAGAGCACCTCGAGCAGGAAGTGGCACACGAAGTAGGAGCCCGCAGCCATCGCGCCAGCTGCCGGGAAGGTCAGCACCCACGCGGTGAGGATCGACTTCGCCACGCCCCAGCGAACTGCGGACAGGCGCTTGGTCGCGCCGACGCCCATCACCGCCGAGGTGATGGTGTGGGTGGTGGAGATGGGGGCCTCATAGACGTATGCCGTGGTGTAGAGCACCGAGGCAGCCACCGACTCGGCTGCGAAGCCGCGCGGGGGGTCGAGGTGGATGATCCGACGGCCGAGGGTGCGCATGATCCGCCAGCCACCGGACCAGGTGCCGAGCGAGATCGCGGCCGCTGCGGAGAAGATGACCCACAGCGGGAGATCGTCGCCGCCGCCGACGTAGCCGCCGGCGAGCAGGGCCAGGAAGATGACGCCCATCGTCTTCTGGCGTCCTGGAGGCCGTGGCCGAGCGCCATCGCGGCGGCCGAGACGGTCTGTGCGAAACGGAAGCCTCGCTGCGCCTTGGAGGGGTTGGCCCGCCGGAAGATCCACATGATCGCGATCATCACCGCGAAGCCGGCCGCGAAGGCGAATACCGGCGAGAGCACCATCGGGATGACGACCTTGTCGACGATCTTGTCCCAGTGGACGGTGACTCCGGCAGCCATCGCCGACCCGGCCAGGCCTCCGATCAGTGCATGCGACGAGGACGACGGGAGGCCGAAGTACCACGTGATCATGTTCCACGCGATCGCACCGAGCAGTCCGGCCATCACGATGATCAGGCCGTGGGTGCCATTGGGCGGACTGATCACCTCGCTGACGGTCTGGGCGACCTTCTGGCCCAGGAAGGCACCGACGAAGTTCATCACTGCCGCCATGCCGAGCGCGACCCGCGGGGTCAGGGCACGGGTGGAGACGGAGGTGGCGATGGCATTGGCTGCATCATGGAAGCCATTGGTGTAGTCGAACACCAGGGCCACCATCACCACCGCGATGATGATCGCGAGTTCCACGCGTCAGGACTCCTTGACGGCGATCTGCTCGACGATGTTGGCCACCGTCTCGAACGCGTCGATGGCACCCTCGAGTGACTCGACGATGTCCTTGAGCTTGATCACCTCAAGCGGCTCGTACTGGCCGTTGAAGAGGCTGGCCAGGATCCGCCGGTGGCTCTTGTCGCCCTGGTTCTCGAGACGGTTGATCTCGATCCAGTACTCGTTGAGGTCCTGCATCGAACGCAGTCGCGGCATCGCGTTGGTGGTCAGTTCGGCGCAGCGCTGCAGCACCTCGACCTGACTGGCTGCCTCGGGAGGCAGGACGGTGACGCCATAGAGGAGGGCGAGGTCGACTGCCTCGTCCATCTCGTCCATCACGTCATCGATCGCGGAGGCCAGCGAATAGATGTCCTCGCGATCGAACGGCGTGACGAAGGTGCTGTTGACCCGACGCACGATGGCGTGGGTGGTCTCGTCGCACGCGTGCTCTGCTGCGCGCATCTCTTTGGCGACGGCCTCTCGATCGGCGCCCTCCCCCAGCATCTGGGCGAGCAGCGCGGCACCTCGAACGAGGTGCTGGGACTGCTCGGAAAAGAGGTCGTAGAACGACGCGTCGACCGGACGGAAACGTAAAGCCACGGATAACTCCTGATGAGGAGGACCTGAACGTTGGACATGCTAGGGGCTGTTTCGGCGTGTCGTGCAAGTCGGGGCGTCACATGACGCGCTCAGGTGGCTCGATGGGTGAGCACGAACACAGCGACAGTACGCCGTGCAGTGGCCGCAGAGTAACGCGGCCAGATGTCAGGACTTGGGCGTGACGCCGAGGATCCGGTCGATCTCGGCCTGGCTGAGGTCGCCGTCAGACTCACTCGCAGCGATGATCAAGCTGGTGGTCAGCTCGACCTCGTCGAGCAGGTCGGCGTCCTCCAGCGAGACGTCGAACTGATCGCTCACGCGCCCTGTCTCCTGAATCCTCGAACCCTCCCCAGCCCGTTTGGGCGTGGCTCCAGAACCACTGTGCCCGAAGTGTCCAAGTTTCAAACACATTCTCCTGACAAGTAGTCACAAATGGCCCGAAGGCCCCCACCCGATCGGGTGGGGGCCTTCGGAGAAGTCTGGTCAGATGACCTTCTTCGTGGTGATTCAGTCCTCAGACTGGATCAGAGGGGGCGAACGTTCTCCGCCTGCGGGCCCTTCGGGCCCTGGGTGACGTCGAACTCAACCTTCTGGTTCTCGTCCAGCGACTTGTAGCCGTTGGTCTGGATCGCCGAGTAGTGCACGAAGACGTCGTCGCCGCCGTCTTCCTGCGCGATGAAGCCGAAGCCCTTTTCAGCGTTGAACCACTTAACAGTGCCCTGAGCCATTGCTCTGATACTCCTTTGTCGGGGCGAGAGGTCATCACTTCGACAACCCCACACCAAGTGCGGTGACACTGCGCTCCGACTCGTGGAGGTCCACAAAGAAGAAACGCCGTTGGATCACAAACTCCGCGGGCGTCAGCCATGCTGGAACTTGCACCTGGTGCGAGCCTGAGCCTACCAACGTAATCCTGAAAAGGAACTCCCCCATCAGCCCCAATCTCACGAATCGGGTGAACTTCTCGCAACGTGGGTGTAACGCGGCGTCGGCTTGGTCGCCGCGCGGGGGCGACCAGGCACGCCGTACGCCGTGGCTCGTCGCCGGCTTTGGCCAGCAAAACTCCCGATGGATAAGGTGTCTGCGCGATGCGCGCAGGTCGCGTTCGTGCGCGGGCCCTTAGCTCAATTGGCAGAGCTCCGGACTTTTAATCCGTTGGTTGTGGGTTCGAGTCCCACAGGGCCTACGTCAGCATTGCGTGGGGGTTTTCGGTTCGTTGATGACCGAAAACCCTCGCGCGCTTGCCAGTGACGCTGCGCACCGTGCGTCCAAATCTATGCATCCTCCCCATAACGCCTGACGAAGTGACTAGTTTTGTCGGCATGGGCACAACGCCGGAGAACCCCGACGATCCGGGCATCGACCTGATCGACGAGTGGCTCGCGACCCGCGAGGCTGCCGGGGCGCGCACCGGGGACTCGGACGAGGGCCCGGAGGATCGCGGTGCGGGTGGCCAGCCGGGTTCCGAGCCGGCACCGGTCGCGGAGCCTCCCACGTTCAACACCGACGAGCTCGACCCGCTGACCGCGCCCCTGCCCGCCCTGGTCGAGCACGGAATCGTCGAGCAG
>DATCYH010000527.1:0-6411 GCA_036570405.1 Nocardioides sp. | reverse complement strand
CAACACCAGTTTTTCCATGTTCCGCTCATAGAGAGCCCTCGTGCTCGGCGCGACCTTGCACTCCAAGTCCAGGTCGGCGAGCCACACATCGACCAGGTGCCGGAACGAGCTGCTCCCAGACAGTTCGCCTTGCCCGACGGTCTGCTCGACGCGCTCCGCGAGCAGTTCTTTGAGTTTGCGCGCTGCGGACTGCTGTGATGCAGCCGTTGCCTGGATGCGCCGGAGGATTCCGTCGTGGTCACGGAAACGCGCGAACGCGCGGTACCGGCCGCCCGGAGCCTTCTCGTAGTAGATCTCGCCGAACGTGCCGATCGGGGTGCGTGGCCTAGCCATGATCGATCACCGCCCGTCCGGCCTGTGACCTGGTTCGGTCTCGCGCTGGTCGGTCAGCCAACGAATGACGTCGCTCTCCGCGAAGCGGACTCGTCCGCCTACTCGGATCGCGCAGGGCCCCTTGCCGTCGGTACGCCAGTCCCGGATGGTGGTGACCGGGACGTCGAGGTACTCGGCAAGGGCCTCGATCGTCAGTAGCGGCTCCAAGCCGCTCAGGGTGGATTTGGTGTCCATAGCCAACAGGTGTGCTGGCCGTTCCGAGCGCGTCCGTGGCGCTCCATGACACTCCGTGCTGACCTCCGCGGAGGAGGATCGGGAGGATTCCTCGGCAGGGTTTCTGGCCGGTTTCTGGCTGTCTGATCAAGTCTCAAATACTTTCAGGCTCGGAGATCCGTGATCTCCGAGCCTGAACTTTGTAGCGGGGGCAGGATTTGAACCTGCGACCTCTGGGTTATGAGCCCAGCGAGCTACCGAGCTGCTCCACCCCGCGTCGGTGAACAGAACATTACGCGATGCCCTGTCCCAGTCCAAATCCGAGCCGGGTGGCCTGTGTCACTCCTTCTTGGCGGGCTCCTGCTGGGAGAGCTCGAGAGCTTCGGTGATCAGCTTCTCGGCCTCCTTGGTGATCTCGGCATAGCCGGCGAGGTCGCCCTTCTTCAGCGCCGCGTCGGCATCCTTGAACTTCTGGTCAGCCTCGACCAGCAGGTCCTGGAGCTGCTGCTGGACAGTGCCCTTCGGCGTCTTCGGATCCTTGGGGTCGCCCTTCGGCTGAGTCTTCCCCTCGGAGATGTCGACCTCCAGCACCTTGGCCACGGCCTCGGCGACCGTCTGCCCGATGGCCGTCTTCTCACCGAAGGACACCAGCACCTGACGCAGCACCGGATAGTTCGCGGTGTTGCTGCCCTGACGCACGGCGTAGACCGGCTGGACATAGAGCAGGCTGTCCCCCACCGGCAGCGTGAGCAGGTTGCCGTTGATGGTCTTGACGTTCGAGTTGCGGGTCAACGCCTCGAGCCGTCGCTGGATCTCGTCGTTCGAGCCGAACCGGGCCGCAGCCTGGCCGGGCCCGTCGACACGAGTGCCGCCGAGCTCGAGGACGCGGATCTTGCCATAGGTGTCCAGTGAGGCATCACTGTCGACCGAGACGAACGCAGCCAGGTTCTGCCGGTTGTTCGGCACATAGACGGAGGTCAGCGAGAAGATCGGCTCCTCGCCACCCTTCGGCGTACGCACGGAGAGGCGGTATGGCGGCTGCAGCTGGCCGGGCGAGTTCGGGTCTTCGGGGACCGCCCAGCGCGCGTTGCCCTCATAGAACGTGCTCGCCTTGTCCACGTGATAGGCGGCCAGCTGATAGCGCTGCACCTTGAACATGTCCTCCGGATAGCGCATGTGCGCCAGCAGGTCGGCGGGGATGTCCTTCTTGTCCTTCACCGTGCCGGGGAACGCCGAGCGCCACGCCTTGAGCAGCGGGTCCTTCTCATCCCACGCATAGAGGGTCACGGTGCCGTCATAGGCATCGACGACCGCCTTGACCGCGTTGCGCATGTAGTTGATCTCGTCGGTCGGCAGCGTGCGGAACTCGTTGTCGGTGTCCAGCGAGTCACTGGTCATGTCCTGGAAAGAGCCACGCTCAGCTTGGGGATATTGATCGGTGGTCGTGTAGCCGTCCATCAACCAGACGACCTTGCCGTCCACCACCGCGGGATAGGGGTCGGCGTCGACGGTCAGCCACGGGGCGACCTTCTCCACCATCAGCCGCGGGTTGCGGTCATAGAGGATCTTGGAGTTCTTGTTGACCCGGTCCGAGAGCAGGATGTTCGGCTCGCCGAACTTCCACGCATAGATCGCCTTGTGGAACAGACCACCGACGGGCACGCCCGCGGCACCGTCATAGGTGTTGGTCCGGGCGCTGCCGGTCTCGGAGTCATCCGGGATGTCGAGCTCGACGTCGCGCGCATCCTCATCGGCCTTGCCGACGATCGAGTAGTCGGGGCTCTTCTCACCGAAGTAGATCTGGCCCCGGTAGCCGCCCTCGGACATCTTGCTGAGTTCGCCGGTGGGCGGCAGTCCCTGCTCGAGCCAGACCGGCTCGTCACGCGTCGACTGCGCCTCGTTCTCCAGGTCACGCTGGTTTCCGAAGGCGGCGATGACGCCGAAGCCGTGGGTATAGACGGTGTGCAGGTTCGACCAGTTCTTGTTGCCCTCAGGCAGGCCGTCCTGGTTGAGCTCGCGGACACCGATCACGACGTCGCGCTTCTCGCCGTTGATCTCGTAGCGGTCGACGTCGAGGACGTCACCGACCGAGTAGTAGCCCTTCTCCTGCTGCAGTTGCTCGAACGTCGCGCGGACCAGGGCGGGGTCGAGGAGACGGATCTCCTTGATGTTGGTGACCTCTTCGGCCTGCTGGGCCGTGCTGAGGTCGGTCTCGCCCTTGAAGTCGGTGACCTCGACGTCCTCGATGTCGTACGCCGCACGGGTCGCGTCGATGTTCTTCTGCAGGTAGGGCTCCTCCTTGACCGCCTGCGAGGGCGAGACCTGGAACTGCTGCACGATGGCCGGCCAGATCATCCCGAGCAGGATCGAGGAGAGCACCAGCAGCCCGAGGGCGACCGAGGGCAGGATCCAGGTGCGGCGGATGACGTTGGCGAAGAAGAGCACCGCGCAGATCAGCGCGATGAACATCAGGATGTTCTTGGCAGGCAGCACCGCGTGGTCATCGGTGTAGCCGATGCCCGTCATCAGCGATCCGCCCTGGTTGAGCAGGTCGAAGCGGTCGAGCCAGTAGTCGACGGCCTTGGCGAGCACGAAGACTCCCAGCAGCACCGACAGCTGCACGGCGGCCGGTCCGGAGAACCGGTCGGTCGACGACTGGAGCTTGATCCCGCCGTAGAGGTAGTGCGCGATCGCGGCGATGATCAGCGCGATCACGGCCGCTGCCATGGTGAAGTCCACCAGGAAGTGCAGCCACGGCAGGTCGAAGAGGTAGAACCCGATGTCCTTGTCGAAGAACGGGTCCTTCTTGCCGAACGACTCACCGTTGCGCCAGAGCATGAACTCGCGCCACTTGCCCGCGGCCGTGGCGCCCGCAAAGGCGCCGATCACTCCGGCCACACCGAGCAGCAGGACGATGCGGATCGGCTGGACGGCGTCGCGATAGCGGTCGAGGCTGACCTGCTCGGCGGAGGCCGGGCGGAAGATCGGCCGGAACCGGTAGGCCAGATAGAGATTGATCCCGACCACGACGGCCATCACCAGGCCGAAGACCAGGAACAGCCCGACCCGGGTGCGGATCAGGTTGGAGAAGACGCTCTCATAGCCGACCGAGTTGAACCACAGCCGTTCCGACCAGAGCGAGGCGAAGCCGGTGAAGGCCAGGACCAGCGCGACCACGATCCCCAAGGTGATCCACAGGGCCCGGGAGCGTCCGGGACGCTTTGGAGCCTGCCGGGCGGGCTGGGGGGGCTCATCGTCGAAGATGTCACTCATGTCCGGGTCTCCTCAGGACTGTCACCCTCAAGGGTGGCACGCAGCAGTTCTACGAGTTCGGGAACGAGGTCTGCCCCACCGACGACGGACGTGTCGTCGTCGTGGGCGCGCAACCTCAGCGCGGAATAGGTCGCCCCGTCGCGTACGACGGCCGCCACGATGCGTACCTCCTGGCGAAGGGGGTGCTCCTGGGCAAACGTCAACGCGGCCTCGGGGTCCTCGGGGATCGCAGCATCGACGTGGGGCGGCAACACCAGGCGCTCGACGACCGCGGCACAACCGACGACCTCGTCGGGCCAACTGATCGAGGCCAACACCGACTCGAACGGCACCGAGGCGTCGAGCTCCTGCTCAATCGGAGTGAACGACCCCTCAGCGCTGGCGGCGTCGAGACCCAGTGCTGCGGCCAGGCCGGGCTCCTTGACGACCAGGTCGCTGGTCAGGGCCAGCGCATAGAGCCGGGACTTCTGGTCCCAGCCGTCGGCCGCAGCATGCAGCTCGAGCTCGTGGACCGCCGCGGCAAGAGCCGGGTCCGCCAGGGCTTCGTCGAGGCCGTCGATCTCTTCAGGGCCAGTCTCTTCAGGGCCAGTCTCTTCAGGGCCAGTCATTCACTTCACGTCCTTGCAGGAGGGCAACTTGGCCTTCGGGTCCTTGACCCATGTCTCGATCGCGGTGCGTGCCGACTCAAGGGTGTCCGCTCGCACCAGGCGCATGTCGCCGTTGGCGCCGCCGAGTGCTTCTTCGCAGTTGTCCGGGGGCACGAGGAACAACTCGGATCCGGCCTTGCGCGCGGCGGGGATCTTCTGCTGGATCCCGCCGATCGGCCCGATCTTGCCGTCGGCGTCGATGGTCCCGGTGCCGGCGATCCGATGTCCCCCGGTCAGCGAGCCCTTGGTGAGGGTGTCGAAGATCGCCAGGGAGAACATCAGGCCGGCACTGGGCCCGCCGATCCTCGGGTCGATGTTGACCGCGACCTGGAACGGGAAGACGAAGCTGGGTCCCGAGGTGATGCCCACCATCGGTTTGCCGTCCACCTTCTCGGGGGTGACCTTGACGGTGGAGCGTTTCTTGTCCCGGATCACCGTGAACGTGACGGGGTCGGTGCCGGCGGCCTTGACCTGCTTGGCGACCAGGGAGACGTCACCGTTGATGTCCTTACCGTTCACTCGCAGGATCCGGTCACGCACCCCGAGCTTGCCGTCGGCCGGGCTGTCCTGATTGACGTGGAAGATCTCCACGGTCGGCTTGAGGTCATAGTCCAACGCACGCAGGGCTGCCGCGATCGCGGCATCCTGGGAGGAGACCATCTGCACCGACGACTCGATGTCGTTCTCCTCGTTTGTGGTGCCCTCTTCGTAGTACGCGTCGTAGGGCTGCACCGCCCGCTCGTCACTGATCCAGGCGCTCAGCGCGGAGAACAGGCTGACCTTGTTCTCCGCGGTGGTGACCGACACGGTGGTCATCCGCAGCTCGCCGCCGTCGTAATAGGTGTCGTGGCCCTGCACCTGGATCCGCTCCTGGCCGCCGACCTCGGAGAGTACGTCGACAGTGACTCCGGGCGAGAAGGTGACATAGGGGACGGGCACCATCGCCGCAGCGATCCACAGCGCCACCATCAGGGGGACGGAGATCACAATCGCGAGGGTGCGCCGACTCATGCGGCCAACCTTCTCATCCGGTCACAAGCGGGAGGCACATGGGATCAGGCGGAACGGCGTACGTCGCCCGCGTCGTCACGGTTGCGTGACGGGCGTACGGCGATGCCGGTGCTGCGATCGCGGGGCCGGGTCGCTGCCGGTCCGGGCGCACGCTGGCCGGGGTGGTCCTTGCGAAGGGCCTTGGCCATCCGCTCCACGGCGACGTTGCGGTCGACCTCACCACGGCCGACGCGTCCGAGCCACGACACCCAGGCCATCGCGACCACGGTCACGACGACGGGAGGCGTCAGCCACCACAGGATCTCCACGCGTCCAGTCTTCCACGCCGGCCCTCGTCGCAGTGGTGCAACGCGCCCGTCAGGGCGAGTTCACCCACTCCTCGTCGCCGTCCTCGAACAACTGGTGCTTCCAGATCGGCACCTCGGCCTTGAGCCGGTCGATCAGCGCTCGCGAGGCGGCGAAGGCGAGGTCGCGATGCGCAGCCGAGGCCGCAACCACGACGGCCGCGTCCCCGATCGCCAGCTTCCCCACCCGGTGCACCGCGGCCAGCAGGGCTCCTGGGTGCTCGGCGACCACCGAGGCGCAGACCTCGGCGAGCTTCATCTCGGCGCTCGGGTGGGCGACATACTCGAGTCCGGTCACCCCGCGACCGCCGTCGTGGTCGCGGACCCGGCCCACGAAGCAGGTGACCCCGCCGGTGGTGTCGTCCTCGACCGCGCTCAGCGCTTCGTCGACCGACAAGGCCTCGTCGCGCAGGGCCACCAGGCGTACGCCGTACGGAAGTGCAGCAGTCATGGACCGAGACTATCCGTCCCTCACATGATGACCAGCGGGCGAGTAACTTGGTGCCATGAGTGAAAACCCCGGCGAGCAGCCGGAGAACCCGTTCAAGGGCACACCGTTCGAGCAGATCTTCGGTGCGTTCGGCGGCGTC
>DATCYH010000526.1:0-8748 GCA_036570405.1 Nocardioides sp. | reverse complement strand
ATGTCTTCCCGAACTGCGGCCACTGGGCCCAGATCGAGGCTGCGGACGAGTTTCGCGAAGTGACCACACAATTCCTCAACCGCCACGTGGAGCGCGCGAAGTGACGATCGACATCAAGTCCATGGGCTACGTTCGCGTGGCCTCCACCGACCTCGACCAGTGGCGGGCCTTCGCCGGCAAGGTGCTGGGGCTCGGTGAGGGACGCGGGCCCGACCCGGAGAACCTGTACTACCGCATCGACCAGGTCTCGGCGCGCCTCGTCGTCTTCGGCTCGGACGTCGACGAGCTCTCGGCCACCGGCTGGGAGATGGCAGACCACCGTGCCCTGCAGGCCGCCCGCGAGCACCTGCAGGCGGCCGGTGTCGCATTCCGCGAAGGAACGGCGGAAGAGCTCGCCGAGCGTCGGGTCCAGGAGCTGGTCCGCTTCGAGGACCCGTGGGGCAACGTCTTCGAGCTCTTCCACGGAATCACCTATGAGTCGCGCCCGGTCGTGACGCCCTATGGCGCGAACTTTGTGACCGGGGACCAGGGGATGGGTCACATCGTCGTCCCGGTGACCGACGACGTCGAGGCCCTGCGCTTCTACACCGAGGTGCTCGGGTTCCGACTGCGCGACTCGATGTCCATGCCGGGCGAGTTCGTCGGCAAGGAGCCGGGCTCGAAGGTCTGGCTCCGGTTCCTCGGCGTCAACCCCCGGCACCACTCGCTGGCCTTCCTGCCGATGCCGAACGCCGCCAAGTGCGTGCACATCATGCTCGAGGTCGACAAGCTCGACGACGTCGGCCGCGCGCTCGAGCGGGTGCGCAAGCACAAGGCTCCGCTCTCGGCCACCCTGGGCCGGCACATGAACGACGAGATGGTCTCGTTCTACGTGAAGTCACCCGGTGGCTTCGACATCGAGTTCGGCACCGAGGGCCTGACCGTGGACGACCAGCGGTGGGTAGCACGGGAGTCCACTGCCGTGTCCTACTGGGGTCACGACTTCGGCGGCGGGGCCTGAGGGAACAATGGGTTCCATGGCAGACCACGAAACCCCGGACATTCCTGCCGGGATGCGCAGCGACGCACACGAGACCTGGCCGCCGCGGGACCTGATCGACTCCTTCCTGGGAAACTTCGACTTCGAGTTCCGTCCCGGCGAGGCAGCCGACATCGCGGACACGGAGGCCGCCCAGGAGGCGGCACGCAAGTTCCGCGACACGCTCGGGCGCTACGCCTCCGGAGTCACCGTGATCACCTCGATGTCGGGCGGCGAGCCGGTCGGGATGACCTGCCAGTCGTTCTCATCGATCTCACTCGACCCGGCACTGGTGATGTTCAGCCCGGCCCGCACGTCCAGGGCCTGGCCGCTGATCCAGCGGGCCGGTCACTTCTGCGTGAACTTCCTGGCCGATGGCCAGGAGAGCCTGTCCAACACCATGGCCAGTCGGGGCACGGACAAGTTCGCGGGTCTCTCATGGACCCAGTCGAAGACCGGGGCACCCTTGTTCGACGGCATCGTGGGCCACGTCGATTGCACCATCGAGGCCGTGCACGAGGCCGGTGACCACTACGTGGTGATCGGCAAGGTGCAGGACATGGACTTCCACGTCGACGCCCAGGGCAGCTCGCCGGACCCGCTGCTCTACTTCCAAGGGGCCTACCGCACCGTCCGTTGAGCCGGTGTCCAAGGACAAGGCCGCGGGGCGGGCGTGCTGCGTTCGGTCGATAGCCTTCAGCCGTGACCCCTGGACTGCAGATCAACCGGACCGACGGCGTCGTCGAGGTCATCTTCGACCGACCCGAACGCCACAACGCCTTCACCCGGGCGATGTATGAGGGAATCTCTTCCCTGTGCGCTGAGTTGCGCGAGGACCGATCGGTCAAGGCACTCGTGCTGCGTGGCGCCGGCGGGCGGGCCTTTGCCGCGGGCAACGAGATCTCCGACTTCGTCGACGCGGACGCAGTCGCCTACGAGACCTGGATCCGTGAGCTCCTGCGGGCACTCTTCGAGCTGCCGCAGGTGACGATCGCCGCGATCGACGGAGTCTGCGTCGGTGGCGGTCTTGCCGTCGCCACGCACTGCGACCTGCGCATCGCCACCCCGAACTCACGCTTCGGCTATCCGATCGCGCGGACGCTGGGCAACGCGCTCTCGGCGCCGATCGTCTATCGCTGTGCCGCGGTCTTCGGAGAGTCGATCACCAGGGAGATGCTGCTGGCCTCCCGTCTCGTGGATGCCCAGCGGGCGCACGCCGTGGGAGCCGTGATGAGTGTGGTCGAGGACCTCGACGCCGAGGTGGCGACTCTCCTTGACGGCATCGGCCGGGCTTCGGGAGTCACGCTGCGGACCACCAAGTCCCAGCTGGTCCAGCGTTCACAGACCCTCGAGGTCGCGCCCGCGGACGACGACGACGTGCTGCGCGAGGTCTACACCGGCGCTGACTTCAGCGAGGGTGTCCGTGCCTTCCTGGCCAAGGAGAAGCCCCGCTTCACGGGCTGAGTCCGCGGAGGAATCCCTCGGCGCCACATGCGAGACGGGGACGAGCCACCTGTCGTGGCTCGTCCCCGTCTCGGGGTGCTGGTGGACCGGTGAGGATCAGGCCTGTTCGGACTTGAGCGCCGTGATCGCCTCGTGGATGTCGAGCGTGCGCTGGGCGGACTCGACGTGCAGGTTCTCGACCATCTTGCCGTTGTAGGTCACCACGCCTGCGCCCTTGCCATCCTCCCATGCCTGGATCAGCCCGCGGGCGTCCTCCACGGCCTGGGCGGACGGGGCGAAGGCGGAGTTGGCGCCCTCGACCTGTCCGGGGTGGATCAGGGTCTTGCCGTCGAAGCCCATCTGGCGTCCCTGCTCGCACTCGGCCAGGAACCCGTCGATGTCCTTGACGTTGTTGTAGACACCGTCGATGACCGCGATGCCGGCTGCGCGCCCGGCGAGCAGCGCAGTGTGCAGGCTCGGCAGGATCGGGGCGCGGCCGGGGACGTGCTCGGCGTAGAGCTCCTTGACCAGGTCGTTGGTGCCCAGCACGAACGCGCCCAGGCGGTCCGAGGCCTGGGCGATGGAGAGCGCGCCGAGGATCGCGACCGGGGTCTCGACCATGGCCCAGAGCTTGGTGTGCTCGGGTGCGCCGGCCTTCTCCATCGCGGTCACGAGCTGCTTGACCTCGTCAGCGGAGTTGACCTTGGGCACCACGATCGCGTGCGGTCCGGCCTGCGAGGCGGCGACGATGTCCGCCTCGTGCCACTCGGTGCCGATGCCGTTGACCCGGATCGTCAGCGTGCGCTTGCCGTAGTCACCCGACGCCGCTGCGGCGGAAGCGGCCTCACGGGCGTCCGGCTTGGCGTCGGGGGCGACAGCGTCCTCGAGGTCGAAGATGACGCCGTCGATGGGGAGCGTCTTGGCCTTCTCCAGTGCCTTCGCGTTGGAGGAAGGCATGTAGAGGACGGAGCGCAGGGGAGTGAAGGCAGGGGAGTCGGTCATGGTCAGGCCTCCGGGGTCTCGATGGCGTCGTACAGGTCCTTGAGCTCGGGGTCGATCGCGGCGAGCTGCTCGGCGAGCTCGACCTGCACCTTGCACTGCTTCACGGAGGCGTCGTCCTCCATCTTGCCGTCGATCATCACCGCACCGGTTCCGTCGCCCATGGCAGCGATCACGCGGCGGGCGTGGGTGACGTCCTCGACGCTCGGCGCGAAGACGCGGTTGGCGATCTTGATCTGCACCGGGTGCAGCGACCAGGCGCCGACGCAGCCGAGCAGGAACGCGTTGCGGAACTGGTCCTCGCAGGCGACGGTGTCCTTGATGTCGCCGAACGGGCCCCAGTAGGGGAAGATCCCGTGCATCACGCAGGCGTCGACCATGCGTGCGATGGTGTAGTGGTAGAGGTCCTGCTGGTACGTCGCCCGTTCGGCGTCATAGGCGAACCCACCGTCGTCGGTGCGCGGAGCATCGCCACGCACGAGGTAGCCGGGGTGCGGACCGCCAACGCGCGTGGTCTTCATCCGGCGGTCGGCGGCGAGGTCGGCCGGACCGAGGGAGAGGCCCTGCATCCGCGGCGAGGCAGCGCAGATCTCCTCGATGTTGGCGACTCCGCGGGCGGTCTCGAGGATGGCGTGCACCTGGAGCGGCTTGGTGATGCCGGCCTTTGCCTCGAGCTGGGCCAGGATCCGGTCGATGTAGTGGATGTCCTCGGCGCCCTGGACCTTCGGCACCATGATCACGTCGAGCTTGTCCCCGATTGCGGGGACCAGGGTGGTCAGGTCGTCGAGCACCCACGGGGAGTCGAGGGAGTTGATCCGGGTCCAGAACTGGGTCGGTCCGAAGTCGGTCTCCTGGCCGATCTTGACCAGGCCGTTGCGGGCCTTCTCCTTGTTCTCGGCCTTGACCGCGTCCTCGAGGTTGCCCAGCAGTACGTCGGTGGTGCCGACCATGGCGGGGATCTTCGCCGCCATCTTCTCGTTGCCGGGATCGAAGAAGTGGATCGCCCGCGAGGGGCGCGCCGGGATCTCACGCAGGGGCGCGGGGGCCCCGACAGCGAGCGGGGTGAAGAAGTCCTTGGCGGTTCGCAACGATCTGCTCCTCAGTGTGTTCGGGCACGCCAAGGCACGGCGTACCGGATTCACGGGCGAACTTAGCAGTCGCGACCGGGCGTGGCGTGGGTCACTCGCGATCACGGACCCCCGCCACGGCTGGGTCAGGTGGTCACAGGACGATGCGCGCCCGGTGCTCGTGGGCGGCTCCGAACAATCTGCCCAGGGCATGGGCGCGCTTGAATACCATCTGCGCGTCGTGCTCCCAGGTGATCGCGATGCCACCGTGGAGCTGGACCGTCTCTGAGGCGATCTTCTCGAGGGCCTCGGAGCACCAGGACTGCGCTGCGGCACTGCGCTCTGCGAGCACCTCGGCATTGGCCTGTGAAGGCGACTCCAGGTGTGCCGCGGCTGCCGCAGAGGCGGCCCACGAGATGGACCGGCTGGTCTCCAGTAGCACCAGCATGTCGGCCATCCGGTGCTTCAGAGCCTGGAACGACCCGATCTGGCGACCGAACTGGACGCGCTCCTTGGAGTAGGCGACCGTCATGTCCAGGCCACGCTGCATGGCTCCCACCTGCAGTGCACTGCCCAGCGCGGCCGCCACGTCGTGCACCGGGCCGTGCGCCGGGCGCGTCAGCTCGACCCTGCCCAGGCTGATCGTCTGGTCGACGGTGACCAGCGGCATGACCTCGGCGTCCACGACGCGGATGCCATCGGCGTCGAGCTCGAGGATGATCGAGGCGTGCGGTGCATCGAGCACGACATCGGGGTCGAGCACCACCGTGGCGATCTCCCCGGCGGCGATGCGGGGGAGCAGGTCCTGCTGCTGCTCCGGGCTGCCCAACAACCGCAGCGCGGCGATCGCGATCGTGGTGGCCAGCAGCGGCGACGGCGTGAGCGCGATGCCGAGCTGCTCGAGCACCACTGCCGACTCGAACAGAGTCGCCCCGGCGCCGTCGTACTCCTCCGGCACTGCCAGGGCGGCAACGCCGACCTGTTCGCACAGCATCTGCCACAGCGCGGAGTCATGACCCGTCGTCGAGTCGACCGCCGCACGGACCGCAAGGCTGTCGCTCCGCTTGGTGAGCAGGGCCGCGATCATGTCGGAGAGCTCCTGCTGGTCCTCGGAGAGCCCGAAGTGCATCTCAGGCCCCCACCGTCAGCGCGGACAGGATCCGGGCACGGTGCGCGGCCGGCGTACCCCACGCGGTCAGCAGTGCCCTCACCTTGAGGATCCAGATGCTGAGGTCGAACTCCTGGGTGTAGCCGATCGCCCCGTGCACCTGCAGTGCGACGCGGCTGGTGCGGTAGGCGGCATCGGCGGCGGCCACCTTCGCGGCCGACACGTCGCGCGCCCCCTCGGCGCCGGCCACGGTGAGTGCGGCTCCGTGAATGAGCGGCCGGGCGAAGTCCAGCGCGATCCGGCAGTCGGCGAGCTGGTGCTTGATCGCCTGGTAGGAACCGATCTCGCGACCGAACTGACGGCGCTGCTTCACATAGGCCACCGAGTCAGCAAGCAGCCGCTCCCCGGCGCCGAGCAGCTGCGCGGAGGTGGCCAGCACTGCCAGGTCATAGGCCGCATCGAGGTCACCGTGTGTGACCTCCTCGCCCTCGGTCAGCGCGAAGAGACGACGGGTGGGGTCGACCGAGAGCGCACGCTCCCCGGGTGTCCCCCTCAGGAGCGAACCGTCCTTGGCGACGAAGATGTGGTCGGCGATCTCGGCGTCCAGGGCGCGCTGGGAGGACCCGGACACAGCGACGGTGCCGACCGCTCCGGCGGCCAACGCCTCGACGACGGAACCGCTGCCGAGTGCCATCGGCAGGTAGGCCACCGACTCCACCCACGGGCCCGGCACCGCGTGCCGGCCCAGGGCCTCGAACGCGATGGCGAGCTCGACCGGGCTGGCGCCCATCCCACCGGACTCCTCGTCGACGACCAGAGCCTGGACGCCCTGGTCCGCGAGGCGCTTCCAGAGCGCGAGTCCGGGTGCGGTGTCGTCATCGCCCCAGGCCCGGGCGATCGCCACGGTGTCGGAAGAGGTGAGCATCTTGTCGAGCGTGGTCGCGAAGGACTCCTGCTCGGCGGTGAACGTGAACTTCACTTGCGTGCCCCCTTCGGCTCCCTGGGAAGCCCCAGGATTCGTTCTGCCACGATGTTGCGCTGGATCTCGTTCGTCCCGGCATAGATCGGCCCGGACAGCGAGAAGATGTAGCCGTCGGTCCACCGCGACTCGATCTCGGCGTCGTCGCCGAGCAGGTCGAGTGCGGTCTCGTGCAGGGCGACGTCCAGCTCGGACCAGAAGACCTTGTTGATCGACCCGGCGGCGCCCATCTCGCCGCCGTCGGCGAGCCGGGTGACCGTGCCCCAGGTGTAGAGGCGGTAGGACTGTGCCTTGAGCCACGCGTCCACCACGCCGTCGGCTGCGGCGGCGGGAGCATCGGGCGTGGCGGCGTACAGGTCCACGAGCCGGTCGGCGGCCGCGCAGAACCGGCCGGGTGAGCGCAACGAGAGGCCGCGTTCGTTGCCGGCGGTGCTCATCGCGACCCGCCAGCCGTCGCCCGGGGCGCCGAGCACGTCGGCGTCGGGGACGAAGACGTCGTCGAAGAAGATCTCCGCGAACCCGGCCTCGCCGTCGAGCTGGGCGATCGGGCGCACCGTGATGCCGTCGGCGTCGAGCGGGAAGAGGAAGTAGGTGAGTCCGTTGTGCCGTTCGGCGCTGGGGTCGGAGCGGAACAGGCCGAAGCCCCAGTGGGCGAACGAGGCACGCGACGACCAGGTCTTCTGGCCGTTGAGCACCCAGCCTCCCCGGCCCTCGTCGCGCGCGGCCGTCGACTTCAACGAGGCGAGGTCGGAGCCGGCCTCGGGCTCGGACCAGGCCTGGGCCCAGACCTTCTCGCCGGTGGCCATCGAGGGCAGGAAGCGGTCCTGCTGCTCCTTGGTCCCGTGATCGAAGATGATCGGCGCGAGCAGGAAGATGCCGTTCTGGGAAACCCGACCGGGCGCACCTGCGCGGTAGTACTCCTCCTCGAAGATCACCCACTCCACGAGGGAAGCCTCGCGACCGTGGTACTCCTTCGGCCACGAGACGACCGACCAGCGAGCAGCCGACAGCTTCGCCTCCCACTCACGGTGTGCCTGCCACCCCTCGGCGGTGTCCATCGAGGGCAGCGGCTCGGCCGGGACGTTCTCGGCCAGCCAGGCACGGGCCTCGTCGCGGAACACGAGTTGGTCAGGGGTCAGTTCGAGATCCATCAGCCCTCGTTCTCTCGGGTGTCGTGAAGCTGGCGTAGTTCTGTCTTGAGGACCTTGCCGCCGAGGTTGCGGGGGAGCGCGTCGACGAACTCCACCTCCCGGGGCACCTTGAAGTTCGCGATCCGTTCGCGGGCGAAGGCGATGACGTCCTCGGCCGTGAGCGCCGCAGTCGCACGGCGTACGACGAAGGCCTTGCCGACCTCGCCCATCCGCTCGTCGGGGATCCCGATCACGGCCGACTCAACCACTCCGTCGAGGCGGGCGAGTGCCTGCTCGACCTCGGCGGGATAGACGTTGAAGCCGCCGGAGATGTACATGTCCTTGAGCCGGTCGGTGATCCGGAGGTAGCCGTGCTCGTCGAGGGTCCCGACGTCGCCGGTGTGCAACCAGCCGTCGGCGTCGATCGCCGCGGCCGTGGACTCCTCGTCGTCGAGGTAGCCGAGCATCACCATCGCGCCGCGGAACTGGACCTCGCCCTCCTCGCCGGGACCCAGCACCTGGCCGCTCTCCGGGTCCGCGATGCGGAGCTCGAGGCCATCGACGACCCGGCCGCAGGTCGCGGCGATCGTCTCGTCCGAGTCCCCGGGCCGGCACATGGTGGCGGTGACGCACTCGGTCATCCCGAAGGCGGTGATGACCAGCTCGAAGGAGAGCTCGCTCTGCAGGCGCTCGATCAGGGCCGCGGGCACGGAGGCCGCGCCGGTGTTCGCGAAGCGCAGCGAGGAGGTGTCGGTCGAGGCGAAGCGCGGGGACTCCAGCATGGAGTAGAAGATCGCCGGCGCCCCGGGAAGCATGGTGATCCGGTGCTCCTCGACGATGCGCAGTGCGTCGTCGGCGTCGAAGGCAGCGACCGGATAGAGCGTGCATCCCTTGAGGATCGAGGTGACGATGCCGACCTTGTAGCCGTAGGAGTGGAAGAACGGGCTGATCACCAGATAACGGTCACGTTCGGTGACCTGGGCGGTCGTTGCCCAGGTGTCGGC
>DATCYH010000525.1:0-7283 GCA_036570405.1 Nocardioides sp. | reverse complement strand
CTGGATGCGCCACCCAGGCGGTCTGCCGCAACCCGCTTGCCGAGCCGGGACTCCTCGGCGTCACCGCCGGCGCCGGGGTCGGCGCGATCACCTGCATCGCGTTCGCCGGCATCACCGCGCTGTGGCTGATCAACATTTCCGCCCTGATCGGCGCGGCCGTCGCCTTCGCCATCGTGTACGCCGTCTCCTGGCGCGGTGGCCTGGACTCGAA
The DNA here is from genome assembly GCA_036570405.1 of Nocardioides sp. Classification (GTDB taxonomy): domain Bacteria; phylum Actinomycetota; class Actinomycetes; order Propionibacteriales; family Nocardioidaceae; genus Nocardioides. Next base: position 7,072 of record DATCYH010000525.1, on the reverse strand, counting down.
CCGGTTGGTGCTCGTCGGGGTCGGTGTCGCCGCCGTGGGCCAGGCGCTGATCTCCTTCATCCTGATCAGCTCCAGCCCCTATGACACCCAGCTCGCGCTGACCTGGCTCAACGGTTCGACCTATGGCCGCACCTATGAGCAGGTGGTGCCGTTGATCATCGTGGTGGTTCTCGGCCTGCCGATCCTGCTCCGCCACCGCAACGACCTCGACGTGATGGCCCTCGACGACGACACCCCGCGGGTCCTGGGCCTCTCGTTGGAACGGACGCGGCTGCTGCTCCTGGTCACCGCGGTCGTGCTCACCGCAGCCTCGGCGGCAGCGATCGGCCTGGTCGTCTTCACCGGCCTGGTCGCACCGCACGCGGCCCGCGCCATCGTCGGGTCGCGGCAAATCCGGGTGCTGCCGGTCGCCATGCTGCTGGGGGCGATCCTGGTCAGCGTCGCCGACACCCTGGGCCGCAACGTGATCGCGCCCGACCAGGTCCCCGCAGGCATGGTGACCGCGCTGATCGGGACGCCATACTTCGTCTGGCTGCTCTGGCGATCGCGCGCCTGAGCCGGTTCACAACCATCTGGTCACGACGCCGCCGCCGGATTGGCGATGGCAGGTGCCGACCGGTACCTTGAGGTCAACGGTGTGGTGCCCGTCACAAGGTGCGGATCCGCACCGTGACGCATGACCAGCACACCGTCCGGCACCCACGGCGTACCACCCATGACGCCGGGACCCGGGCACCTGTTCCCACACCCGGCGCGGCGACCCCGCAGTCCGGCGAAGAGAAGGAGTGGACGCGATGTCCCCGGATCCCACCAGCACGGATCAGGTCCGCACGGATCAGTTCGGGCCAGACCTCGTCGAGGTGTTCGGCCCCTCGCAGCAGGACGGCGGACCAGACCTGGTCCAGCTGCTCACCCCGGAGGGCGAGCGAGTCCACCACCCCGACTTCGACATGGACTTCAGTGCCGAGCAACTGCGCGGCTTCTATCGCGACATGGTGCTCACCCGGCGCATCGACACCGAGGCCACCGCCCTGCAGCGTCACGGCGAGTTGGGCATCTGGGCCCAGCTGCTCGGCCAGGAAGCCGCCCAGATCGGCGCCGGCCGCGCACTGCGCCCCCAGGACTATGTCTTCCCGACCTACCGCGAGCACGGCGTCGCGTGGTGCCGCGGCATCGACCCGCTCGACCTGCTCGGCCTCTTCCGCGGCGTCGACCACGGGCGCTGGGACCCGGCCGAGAAGAACTTCGGCCAGTACACGATCGTCATCGGCGCCCAGGTGCTGCACGCCACCGGCTATGCGATGGGCATGCAGCGCGACGGCGTCGTGGGCACCGGCGAGCCGGACCGCGACGCAGCCGTGATCGCGCACTTCGGTGACGGCGCCTCCTCGCAGGGCGACGTCAACGAGGGCTTCATCTTCGCGGCCTCCTACAACGCCCCCGTCGTCTTCTTCTGCCAGAACAACCAGTGGGCGATTTCCGAGCCGATCGAGCGCCAGTCACGGATCCCGCTCTACCAGCGCGCCCTCGGCTTCGGCTTCCCCGGCGTGCGGGTCGACGGCAACGACGTGCTCGCGACGTACGCCGTCACCCAGGCCGCACTGCAGCGCGCCCGCGAGGGCCAGGGCCCGACCCTGATCGAGGCCTACACCTATCGGATGGGTGCCCACACCACCACCGACGACCCCACCCGCTATCGGCTCTCGGCTGACGTCGAGCACTGGAAGCTGAAGGACCCGATCGCCCGCGTCGAGGCCTACCTCAAGCGCAACGGGCTGGTCGAGGGCGGCTTCCTCGAGTCCGTCCAGCAGGAGGCCAACGGGCTCGGCCACCATCTGCGGGAGGGCTGCAAGGCGCTCCCGGACCCGGACCCGCGCGGCATCTTCGACCTCGTCTATGACGAGATGCCCGAGGAGCTCACCCAGCAGCGGGACGAGTTCATCGCCTATCACGCCTCCTTCTCCGAGGAAGGGGCATCGGCATGAAGATCACCCTCTCCAAGGGCCTCAACATGGGGCTGCGCAAGGCCATGGAGGACGACCCCAAGGTCCTGATCATGGGTGAGGACGTGGGCACTCTCGGCGGCGTCTTCCGGATCACCGACGGACTGCAGAAGGACTTCGGCGAGGACCGGGTCATCGACTCGCCACTGGCCGAGTCCGGCATCGTCGGCACCGCGGTCGGGATGGCGATGCGCGGCTATCGCCCGGTCGTGGAGATCCAGTTCGACGGCTTCGTCTATCCCGCCTATGACCAGATCGTCTGCCAGGTCGCCAAGATCCACTTCCGCTCCAAGGGCAAGACCAAGATGCCGATGGTCATCCGGATCCCGTTCGGTGGCGGCATCGGTGCGGTCGAGCACCACTCGGAGTCGCCGGAGGCGCAGTTCGCGCACACCCCGGGCCTCAAGGTGGTCGCCTGCTCCAACCCGGTCGATGGCTACTGGATGCTCCAGCAGGCGATCGCCTGTGACGATCCGGTGATCTTCCTCGAGCCCAAGCGGCAATATCACGCGGACAAGGCCGAACTCGACGAGTCGGTGCTGCCCGAGCCGCTGTTCACCTCGCGCGTGGTCAAGAGCGGCACCGACCTCACCCTGCTCTCCTACGGTCCGACCGTGAAGACCTGTCTGAAGGCAGCCGACGCCGCTTCCTCCGAGGGTCGCTCGCTGGAGGTGATCGACCTGCGCACCCTCTCGCCGCTGGACATGGGCCCGGTGCTGGAGTCGGTACGCCGTACCGGCCGCGCCGTCGTCGTGCACGAGGCGCACGTCAACCTGGGGATGGGCTCGGAGATCGCCTCGCGGATCACTGAGCAGTGCTTCTTCTCCCTCGAGGCCCCGGTGTTGCGCGTCGGGGGCTTCGACACCCCCTATCCGCCGTCGCGGATCGAGGAGGACTTCCTCCCCGACCTCGACCGGGTCCTGGACGCCGTCGACCGCTCGTTCGAGTTCTGAGGAGGCTGACTGATGGCTGAGTTCAAGCTGCCCGATGTCGGCGAGGGTCTCACCGAGGCCGAGATCGTGTCCTGGAAGGTGAAGGTCGGCGACGTCATCGAGATCAACGACGTGATCGTCGAGATCGAGACCGCCAAGTCCCTGGTCGAGCTCCCCTCGCCCTATGCCGGCACGGTGCTGGCGCTGATGGTCGACGAGGGCCAGATGGTGGAGGTCGGCACGCCGATCATCTCCGTCGGCAGTGCCGACGAGGCAGTTGCCGCCGCGTCCGGCTCTGCTGGGGCGTCAACAACTGCCGACTCGACGATGGAGATCGACCTGTCCAACCCGGCCGCCTCCGGTGGCGGCGAGGGCGAGTCCCTGGTCGGCCGGATGAAGGCCGACCGAGGTCCGCTGCGCCGTCCGCGTCGCGGAACGGCATCGCCGGCCAGCGAATCGGCTGCCGCCACTCAGATGCAGGTCCAGGGTGCCTTCGCACCCGGCGGGGCACAGTCCGAGCCGGTGGTCGAGGCCGACGAGCCTGCGGTTCCTGCTGTCCCGGCACGCGAGCCGCACCGCGAGGCGATGGTGCCCCCGGCAGCGACGGGAAGCGTCCGCGCGCTGGCCAAGCCGCCGGTGCGCAAGCTGGCCAAGGACCTCGGCGTGGACCTGGGATCGGTGCGCGCCACCGGTCCCGACGGCACCGTGACCCGTGACGACGTCCAGGCTGCCGCCGGCGGTGCCTCTGGCGTCACCGAATCTGCGGGTGGCGCGCGCGGCGGACGAACCGCCGACCGGGACCAGTCCCAGCGCGAGCACCGCGAGCCGATCAAGGGTGTCCGCAAGATGATGGGCCAGGCGATGGTGGACTCCGCGTTCACGATCCCGCACGTCACCGAGTGGATCACCATCGATGTCACGGCCACGATGGCGTTCGTCGAGCGGCTCAAGAAGCGGCGCGAGTTCAAGGACGTCAAGGTCTCACCGCTGCTGGTGCTCTCGCGTGCGGTGATGCTGGCGATGCGACGTACCCCCGAGATCAACTCGTTCTGGGACGGCGCCGCGGGTGAGGTGGTCTTCAAGAACTACGTCAACCTCGGCATCGCCGCGGCCACCCCGCGCGGCCTGGTCGTGCCGAACGTCAAGGACGCCGATCAGCTCTCGCTGCTCGAGCTCGCCGAGGCCCTGTCCGCGCTGGCCCGCACCGCGCGCGACGGCAAGACCCAGCCGGCCGAGATGAGCGGCGGCACCTTCACGATCACCAACGTGGGGGTGTTCGGCGTCGATGCCGGTACGCCGATCATCAACCCGGGCGAGTCCGCGATCCTCTGCTTCGGCTCGATCAAGAAGAAGCCGTGGGTCGATGAGGACGGCGAGCTCTGCGTCCGCGACGTCACCACGCTGGCGCTCTCCTTCGACCACCGGCACGTGGACGGTGAGAAGGGCTCACGGTTCCTGGCCGACGTGGCCTCGATCCTCGAGGACCCGGCGAGCGCACTCCTCTTCTGAGCAGTCGCGGGGCATGGTCGGGCACAATCTGCCCATGCCCCGCGAGCTCACCGAACCCGCCGACCTCTGCCTGCCCGAGGGTCGGCTCAACCCCGACGCGGTCGGTTGGTCCCGCACGCCGTTGCACACCGCGAACCTGCGTGGCTGGGGCCGGAACAAGCGCTGGGAATACTGGGGGATCGTCACGCCCACCCACATTGTCGGCGTCGTCGTGTCCTCACTGGACTATGCCGGCGTGCACAGCCTGTATGTCCTCGACCGGGCGACCAGGCGTGAGCTGAGTCCAGAGGTCGTCGTGCCGTTGGCGCGTGGAACCGTGCTGCCACCCACGAGCGGTGTCGGTACGGCGTACGCCCGCGGCAAGGACTTCGAGATCCGGATCGCGCAACCCGGCGACGGATCAGTCCAGCTGACCGCGCAGGCCAAGGACGTCGCGCTCGACCTGCGGATCGGGGCGGGCAACGACGCGCTCGGGGTGCTGGTGCCGTGGAGTGAACGACGCTTCCAGTACACCCTCAAGGACGTCGGGCGCCCCGTCGACGGGACGCTCACGATCGAGGGCGTCGAGCTCCCGGTGAGCAGTGCGGAGTCGTTCGCGGTGCTCGACCACGGCCGCGGGAAGTGGCCCTACTCGATGACCTGGAACTGGGCCGCCGGCAGCCGACCCGACGGCGATCTCGCGATCAACCTCGGTGGCAAGTGGACCGATCGGACCGGGCAGAGCGAGAACGGGCTCTTCGTCGACGGCCGGCTGCACAAGATCCACGAGGACCTGCGCTGGACCTATGACCGCACCGACTGGCTGAAGCCGTGGCGGATCGAGGGCGAGCGGGTGCAGGTCGAGTTCACGCCGTTCCACGAACGGGTGGCGAGCACCAACCTGCTGGTGCTCGCCGGCGAAACCCACCAGTGCTTCGGTCATTTCACCGGCTGGGCGAGCACCGACGAGGGTGAGCGAGTCGCCCTGGACGGTCTGGTCGGCTGGGCCGAGGAAGCCCGCAACCGCTGGTGAGCGAGCCGCCGGTTCAGCTGGCCCGTGTGCTCTTGCCGAACTTGGAATATGCCGTCGCCACCGAGCCCAGCGCGACACCGGCGACCTTGCTCGCCACTCGGCCGGTGGCCAGGCCACGCGGTCGGCGCGGGTTCTTGATCGCGTCGGTGCCACCGTCGATGGTGACCACTGCGCCCACGATCAGGGAGGCGGCGTCCGAGAGCAGGAAGGCGATCAGCGAGGCGACCTCGTCGGGGCGCCCGGGCCGACGCAGGGCGGTCGGATAGGTGTCGGCGAACTTGCCGAAGACCGGGTCACCGCGGACCTCGTCGGTCATCGGGGTGGCGATCAGACCGGGTGCGATGGCGTTGATGCGGATCCCCGACCCGGCCCAGTCACGACGTACCCCTTCGCGACGCGCCCACCAGGCAACGGCTGCCTTGGTCGCGGGGTAGGCCATCACGGCGGGCACCTTCGCAGCGAGCGCGCGGGCAGCTTGCTCGTCGCCCTTGAGGCAGGCCTTGGCCAGTGGCGCCGACCAGCCGGGTTGGCAGGTGGTCGAGTTGGAGGAGAGGAACACGACCGCGGCGCCACCCTCGGTGGCCGCCATCAGGTCGCGCAGACCGGCGACCACCTCGACGGCGCCGAAGTAGTTGACCGAGACCAGGAGCTGGGAGTCGCTGCCACTGATGCCGGCCAGTCCGGCGCAGGCGACGACGCCGTGCAGCTCGTCGGTCCGCTCGCGCACTGCGGCCACGGCGTCGGCGCGACCAGCTGCGGTGGAGAGGTCCGCGACGACGTCGGCGTCGCGCCGGTCGATGGTGATCACTCGGTGGCCCTGCTCGCGCAGCAGTGCGGTGGTGGCTGCGCCGATGCCGGAGGCTGCGCCAGTGACGGTGTAGGTCTTCATGCGCCGAACCTAGCGGCTCCGCGCTGGCGTGAGCCGAACCGTTCCACGCCTCGCACAGCCTTGCTCACAGGTAGCGCGCGCTGCGGGCCTCCACCGACCCGGGGCCGGCCGCCAGCAGCTCGGCCAGCTCGAACTCCAGCACCGCGCCGACCCGTCGGCAGAACTCCTCCGGCTCGTCGGCGGCGTCCGGCTTCTCGGCCACGATCCGATCCACGATCCCACGGGAGTGCATCTCGATCGCCCGCACTTGCTGGGCCCTGGCCATCTCGGGGGCATGCTCGATGTCGCGGTGCACGATGGCGCTGGCGCCCTCCGGTGGCAGCGGGGAGAGCCAGGCGTGCTGGGCCGCGATCACCGTGTCCGCAGGCAGGAACGCGAGCGCGCCACCGCCGTTGCCCTCGCCGAGCATCAGGCACAGGGTCGGCGCCTCCAGGGTCACCAGGTCGGCCAGGCAGCGGGCGATCTCGCCGGCCAGCCCGCCCTCCTCCGCCTCCTTGGACAGGGCCGCACCCTGGGTGTCGATCACCGTCACCAGCGGCAGGCCGAGCTCGACGGCGAGACGCATCCCGCGCCGGGCCTCGCGCAGTGCCTCGGGACCCATCGGGTGATCGGTGGTCTGCCCGCGGCGGTCCTGACCGAGGAAGACACACGGGGCGTCGCCGAATCGGGCCAAGGCGATCAACAACCCGGGGTCGGCCTCACCCTGACCGGTGCCGTTCAACGGCAC
>DATCYH010000524.1:0-4901 GCA_036570405.1 Nocardioides sp. | reverse complement strand
GCTTGCCCACCAGCAACGGGTTGGGGAAGCGGACCTTGTTCACCCCGTAGTTCAGCTTGGCACCGGGGGTGGCCAGCTTGAAGACCTGGCTGCCGAGCCACGGGATCAACGACAGCGTCAGGTAGCCGTGGGCGATGGTGCCACCGAACGGTCCTTGCTTGGCCCGCTCCATGTCCACGTGGATCCACTGGTGGTCCCCGGTGGCCTCCGCGAAGGAATTGACCCGCCGCTGATCGACAGTGATCCAGTCGCTGGTGCCCAGCTCGGTCCCGGCTGCCTCTGACAACTCATCAAATGTTGTGAAGACTCGCATGTCCTCGACCCTAGCGACCGACTGGCATGATGAACATGTGTTGCTGAGCCCAGATGTCGTACGCCGTGTCCCGAAGGTCCTCCTGCACGACCACCTGGACGGAGGTGTGAGACCGGAGACGGTGGCCGAGCTGGCCGCCGAGATCCGCCACGACCTGCCCGTCGACGACCCGGCCGACCTCGGGAGATGGTTCGCCGATGCCGCGGACTCCGGCTCCTTGGTGCGCTATCTGGAGACCTTCGACCACACGGTGGCAGTCATGCAGACCGCCGAGGCACTCAGCCGGGTTGCCCGCGAGTGCGTCGAGGACCTGGTCGCGGACGGCGTCATCTATGCCGAGATCCGCTATGCGCCCGAACAGCACCTCGAGGGTGGCTTGACGCTCGATGAGGTGGTCGAGGCCGTGCGCGCAGGGTTCGAAGAGGGGATGCAGGCGGCGACGACCCCGATCGTCGTGCGCCAGCTGCTCACCGCGATGCGGCACCAGGCCCGTTCGATGGAGATCGCCCGGCTCGCCGTCGACTGGCGTGACCGTGGGGTTGCCGGCTTCGACATCGCCGGCGCCGAGGACGGTTATCCGCCCACCCGGCACCTCGACGCCTTCGAATATCTCCAGCGCGAGAACGCCCACTTCACCATCCACGCCGGCGAGGCGTTCGGCCTGCCCTCGATCTGGCAGGCGATCCAGTGGTGCGGTGCCGAGCGGTTGGGTCACGGGGTGCGGATCATCGACGACATCACCATCGACGACGACGGCAACGCCCAGCTCGGCCGTCTCGCGTCCTATGTCCGCGACATGCGGATCCCGCTCGAGATGTGCCCGTGGTCGAACGTGCAGACCGGTGCCGCCACGTCGATCGAGGAGCACCCCATCGGCCTGCTCACCGCGCTGCGGTTCCGGGTCACGGTCAACACTGACAACCGCTTGATGAGCGGCACCTCGATGACTCGGGAGATGAGCTCCCTGGTCGACGCATTCGGCTATGGCCTCGACGACCTGCAGTGGTTCACGATCAACGCGATGAAGTCGGCCTTCCTGCCCTTCGACGAGCGGCTCGCGCTGATCAACGACGTGATCAAGCCTGGTTATGCCGCACTGGCCGGGCCGGGACCGGGAGCACGCTGAACCAGGGCTGTGACCAGCCGGCGAGGTCCAGGTCGCCCGAGACGAAGCGCTCGGTGCGGACCTGCCGGGCCAGCCCGCTGCTGGGTTCATAGCAGTTCAGCTCGCTGTCCAGGACGAGCACGACGTGGCGGGGAAGCCAGAGGCTGCCGATGAACAGGGGCACTCGATGGCCCTCGGTGGCCGCGGCACGGATCGCGGCGAGGGCTCCCTCGCGACGACCGGGCAGAATCGGGTGGGGGCGGTACGTCGTGCCGCGCACGCCGGATGAGCCGCTCATCTGGTGTGCGATCGACCAGGGTGGGGTGCCCAGTGCCCTGGGCCACGGGACCTGCAGCCGACCGGCGACGTCGACACTGCTCGTCGTACGTCGGTGCATCGCCAATGACTCCCGCTCGAATACGACCGGGTCCTCCACCAGCGCCGCGTAGTCCGGGTCGTTGAGCATCCGGGCGGCGACCAGGACCGACGCGCCGCAGGTGGTCCGGTCCGGCTGCCGCAGGCTCCCGGAGACGAGGCGCTCGAGGGTCGAGGTCATGCACGTGCCTGTTCGAGGCGCCGGGTGATCTCGGCGTGGGCTCGGTCCGGGGACATCGCACGGCAGCCCTTGCCGACGGCGTCGGCGACCACGCGGCGCTGCTCGCGGGCCAGCACGAGGCCGCGCCGGACGAGGACCAGCGGCGGCTTGCGGTGCTCGCGCAGGTCGCGGACCAGGCGGCGCCAGAACGTCAGCAGGGGGTGCTGAGTGATGCAGTAGGCCTCGGCGAGCAGGCCGAGCTCACGGGCCGGCGCGACGATGTCCTGGGCGAAGATCCCCTCTGCCACGAACAGCGGGGAACCACCCAGGTCGAGCATCCTGTGGCCGAAGTGGGCGCTGCGGGAGATGTCATAGCAGGGCACGTCCGCGCTCCCGTCGCGACACAGCTTCTCCAGCGTGGCCAGGGCCTCCTCGGGGAGCCACGAGTCGGGGTGGTCCCAATCGACCAGCCCGGCATTCGCACCGTCGGTGATCAACGGCAGCGAGAGATCGGTGCCGTCCTTGTAGAAGTCGTCGAGGCGCAACACCGGCAGTCCCAGCCGCTCGGCCAGTCGGGACTTCCCGGAGCCCGAGGGCCCGGCGACGATGATGGCGAGGGAAGGCACCCCGCCATTCTGCCTGATCCGTGGTGCACCCCCGCATCCGATGTGCACTACGCTGACGTGGTTTTGCAATCATGCGTAGGGAGGCGTCATGAGCGCTGGACATCATGCTCGGGACCGGGAATCCACGAGTCGACGTCCGCTCGTCATCGGTCTGGTAGTCCTGGCCGCGGTGCTTGCTGCCCTGATCACCCGTGAAGCGGTCAGCTCCGACGAGGCCGCTGCGTGCACGTCCCGTCCGGAGGCAACGATCGTGGCCGCGCCCGGGCTTGCGCCCGCGCTGAAGGATGTCGCCGCCGCGATGACCGAGGAGGGCCGGTGCTCGCGGATCACGGTCAAGGCCCAGGAGTCCAGCACGGTCTTCGCCCAGCTGCTCGCCACCGACGAGGACAGCCCCACCCTGTGGGTGCCCGACTCCGATGTCTGGGTCGACCAGCTCGCGGCCGAGGGGATCGAGACCGAGGTGCTCGCCGCGGCCCTGGCCTCCTCGCCGATCGTGCTGGCCGGCGGCCCGTCGACCACCGCCCCGAGCAACTGGTTTGCCGCACTCTCCAGCGGCCGCGTCGTCATGGCGGACCCACAGGCCGACTCCGCCTCGGCGATGGCGCTGGTCGCCCCTCGCGCCGAGCGGGAGACCTCGGGGGTCTCGGACGCGGAGGTCCAGGCCCGCCTGGTCCCGCTCGCCCAGCACTACGGTGAGCGGGCCAGTGCCCAGCAACCGGTCGCCGAACGGCTCGCCGCCGTCTCCTCGACCACCAAGCAGATGGTCCCGGTCTCCGAGCAGGTCTGGCTCGAGGCCCGTCGGGCGAACCGACGGGTGCATGCGGTGGTGCCGCAGACCGGCACGTTCCTGCAGAGATATCCCCTCCTCGACCTCTCCACGGACACCGATGCGGGGGACTCGCCGGCAGTCGCGGAGTTCCTGGACTACCTCTCGCGCCCCCAGGGTGCACTCGTCCTGGCCGATCACGACCTGCGTGACAAGACCGGCGCGGCCCTGCCGGGCGGGGTGGGCATCGGCCATGTGAGCGAGCTGGCACGTCCGGCTGCCGCCGAGGTCCGCGCGGACCTGCGGATGTGGGACGTGCTGACCGTTCCCTCGAGCCTGCTGGCCGTCGTCGATGCCTCGGGCTCGATGGACTTCAAGGCCGGCGGCAGCACCCGGATGCAGCTGGCCATGTCGGCTGCCGGTACGGCGCTGCAGGCATTCCCCGACAACGCTCGCGTCGGGCTGTGGCTCTTCTCGATCGACCTGGGTGACGGCACCGATCATCGTGAGCTGGTCCCGCTGCGCCGCCTCGACAAGTCGGTCGGCTCGGACACCCAACGCGACACCTTGCGGTCGTGGCTGGGCAAGGCGCTGGACCTGACAGGCGGCGGCACCGGCCTCTATGACACGACGCTGGCGGCCTTCCGCAGCGCGCAGAAGGACTACGACCCCGACTACTTCAACGCGGTGGTGCTGCTCAGCGACGGGGCCAACGACGACCCGGGATCGATGCGCCAGGCCGACCTGCTCAAGGCCCTGCGCGACGAGGCGGACCCCGAGCGCCCGGTGCGGATCATCGCGATCGGGATCTCCGAGGACGCCGACATGAAGTCGCTGGAGAAGATCGCCGAGGCGACCAACGGCGGCGCCTACGAGGCGCGCGACCCCCGCGACATCCTCGAGGTGATCTCGAAGGCGTTGCTGGCCCGCTGAACCCCGACCGGTGAGCCCAGGGCCCCCACTGCTGGGGGCCCTGGGCCAGGCTCAGATCCCGACCGGGTGCCAGACCGTCTTGGTCTCGAGGACGTCGGTCATCCTCGAGATGCCCGGGTCCTGCGACCAGTCCGGCTCGGCCGCGGGAGCACGGCGTACCCGCTTGAGGTTCTCTGCGGCAGCCACCTCCAGGTCGCGGGCCAGGTCGGCGTCACCGGCCACACCGGTGAGGTCGATCGCGTTGACGTCCATGTGCGAGGCCAGCCACGGCGCGACGCTGGCCGCGGAGCCGGTGAGCAGGTTGACCACGCCGCCGGGCACGTCGGAGGTGGCCAGCACCTCGGCGAACGTGACCGCAGGCAACGGCCGCTCGTAGGAGGAAACCACGACGACGGTGTTGCCGACGACGATCGCCGGGGCGATGACGCTGATCAGGCCGAGCAGGCTCGACTCCTGGGGCGCCAGGACGGCCACCACACCAGTCGGCTCGGGGGAGGAGAGGTTGAAGAAGGGACCGGCGACCGGGTTGGCGCCCCCGGTGACCTGGGCGATCTTGTCCGCCCAGCCGGCGTACCAGACCAGGCGGTCGATCGCCTCGTCGACGACCTTGTCCGCCCGAGCGG